>DUTE01000316.1 GCA_012842235.1 Bacillota bacterium | reverse complement strand
AATATTAATTAGTCTCTAAATCTCACCTGCAGACTAGTGTAATATAAATATATTTCATCTCATGTGTTCCCTTCTACTTTTGTCTGCTTTTTTATGTCCTTTCCCAAACTACCGTCTAACTAATAACTTTTGGTATGTACTTAATAAGTTTATTATATTATAATATCCACAGTCCCTAAAAGGTCATAACCTCAGCATGTTCATCTAAACATAATTGCCAAGATAATAGTTTTTTATTGCTCAAGTCTTATTAAGTTTAAATTTTTACAAGACAAATAGGGATAGTTTTGTTATAATTGTAGCAGGTAAAACGTATAGACTTAGTGATTTTGTGTATTTTTTAACGATATTTTCTTTCTGTTTTGTACAATTGATAGTTTTAATAACTTCAATCTATTTAGTCTTTATTGCTTTTGTATGTAGAGAACAAATATGTTGTCCTGAAAATTTTTTTGCTCTTTTGTTCAATTGATGTTATAATCCTAACATAATGTGGTATAATAGTAATGAATATCGAAAGGAACCTGAGTCTATTGTTGTAGGAGGTAAGAATAATGTTGTTTAAGCGTGTTAGAGAGGTTTATGAACTAATACTAGACGAAGCTCCTGAAGAACAAGTTGTTGCTAAACTAGCTGATATTTTAGATCTCCCTATTGAACTGAACACTGGGGAAACTCTTGACAGATCTGGTACTATTTCATTTCCTATCTACAGCGGAAAAGATGCTGCACACTATATTGTAGTTAAGGCCAATACAATCGACGACGATGCAGCTTGTCTATTAGAGTCTGTAGCAGGATTACTTGGCAGAAGAATTGCTCTAAAAGCTGGCCGTAACGCTATTGCTGATAAAAGTGATCAGATGAAAGTTTCTGTTGCAGCTTCTTCCCTTTCAATGGCCGAACTTGTGGCTGTCCAACATTTGCTTAACGAGTTAAACGGTAAAGAAGGCGTAATTGTTGCTTCTGAAATTGCTGATAAATTAAACATATCTCGCTCATCGGTTGCAAGTGCTCTAGAAAAACTATGCGCTGCACAGGTTATCCAAAAGTTTTCCTTAGGTCGAAAAGGTACCTTTATCCGTGTAACTAATCCTCAACTAGTCGAAGAGGTTGAAAAAATAGCTCCGAAAAATCTTGGTTAACCGGTCACTGAAGTTTTATGACTCAGGTATTTTTATGGCGGCGTGTAGCCGCCTTTTTTCTTTAGTTAATTTTTACCAAGGGGCATAAAAGGCTAAACAATATAACCAAGAAAACTAAGATTGTATTTGTATTATACAACTATGAGTGTTAAAAAAATTACCAAGATATGGACAGCTATCTGATTGTTAAAATGTTATATATGCAACCTAAAAACTAAAATCCCCCTAGAGATTTCGAACACAACACTTTAGGAGGATTTTACTCAAAAACGATTTCAACTCAAAAAAAACTTCTTATTTAGTCTAGTACTAACATTTTATAACTAAGGTTTTTTTAGGTGGCGTATAGCTGCCTTTTTTAGTATATATCAACATAAAAATCACCAATCAAAGTTGCTGGTTTTTCAGGGTTTAGATGATCCAAACCTTGATTATAAAGACGAATTTTCAAGATAAAAGAGCCTTTTGGTAAAGTTAGAGTAGTGTCTTCCACTTTCTGTTCGTTCCGTCTTATTGAACCAATATTGTGTGAGTTACATAATTTAGGGAGTTTCGCTTTACTTTCAGCGTCATAAACTAAGATATCTGCAGTAACATTGTTAAATGACCTTTCTCCACCATCAATAGTTAACTCTAGATTTAGATTGTAAAGTTCTTTTGCTATTTTAGTGACATTTTTTATCCCTAGCGACAAATTTTCTAAACTTATTTCATTAGATGCTCTTGGTTTTATCGTTGTTGGAAGATCTTGCGTCTCAAGAAAAGTTTTTCTTGTTCCAGAGACAGTTAACATATCAATGCACATATAACCAGAAGAAGGCATCCTAGCGTTCTTTTCAATTCCTATAAATATTGTTTTTACATCAGAAAGATCTAGTTGCTGTCCAAAATTATCAAACGGTAGCAGTATCTTTTGCCAAGTGTTTTTGGCCTCAACCTCTTTAACAGCTTTATATGTCTTGTTAGAAGTTACAATACCATATTCTATATTTAATGATTGACCTTCTTCAAAAGCATCTAGCAGAACCATTACCTCAAAGTTTTTAAACCCTGATAGATCAAGCATTACGTCTTTTTGTGCTCCTATTTCTCCCTGACTGTCTGATCCTGAATAATGGAGCATCAAACAACGATCACCTTCATAGGCTTTGTTTTTAATTCCACCTACTAGAACCTCATCTGTATTTGTACTATATGAACTCCAATAAGCTTCACTTTCTACCTTTTCGTAATCATCTAAAACAATTGAAGTTGAAGGTAATAACCTATAACCCATCTGGCTATACTCATAAGCTATATAACCATCAAATCCAGAACGATAAGAATAGGCCGAAAATTCTCTAAGCCATTGTGGAGAGCGATGCATCTGTGCCCAATTTGAGCCTACGTCAGGCTGAGCATATATAGATGCGTCTTGTTTTTGCTTATATACTCTTGGTGCATATTCTTTACCATACAATAAAATATATCCTGGCCAAAGATTCTTCCTTGTCCAATCTTGCCATGCGGTTTCAATAATCACCGCATCGCCGATATTTGCAAACTGTTCGAGATCCATAGCTTGATACTCTCGTGTTTTGCCTGGCTCCACACTAATATCAGACAAAAACATAACAAAAGTTAATACATCAGGCTTAACCTCTTTTAATCCCTTAGTAATCTGTTCAACAAAATTAGCCACTGTCTCGACTCTAAAATCTACCCATTTGCGGTAGTAGTCGGGGTTCTTTCTATAGTAAAGAGGAGACTTTGCATCAAACAAGTCGACAGGATCTATCCCCGTTTCCTCTCTAAACGCAGCTTTACAACGATGACAAAAACACGCATAAAGCTCTGGATTAGATGGTCCACCCCAAACTTCAAGCCAAGGCTCACTTATATGAAGTGCATCATAACCATAGTCTTGAAACTGCTCCTGAAGATAATTAATTGTATATTCAATGTAAGCTTCTTCTCGCAAGCAATTATATGTGCGCCAAGACCATTGACTACCCCCACCTTCTAAAAAACTTTGACGCCACTGTGGGTACTTATTATAGGAATAGAAATCTGTACCGGGATATATTGTTAGAGCCACAGGTAAACCAGCTCTGTGAAAGGCAGCTACCATTTCTTTTTGTTTGTAATAGGTTTCCGGAGTCAACTCTACAGGGGTTAAGTGAACAGCGGTAAACCCTTTGCTTTTTACTTCATAAGCTATCTTATCCCAAGTCTTACCAGCATAATATTTATTTGCTGTCTGTATATAAACATTAGGTCCATCAAAACCTTTGCTATCTGCTAAAGCTATAGAGGTTAATTGGCAATCTCCCGTGATAATAAGCTTTTGCATATTACCTGTTGAAAGCCTATTATCACCAAAACTGTTTGAAGAAATTAACCTAAATGAATCAAATCCCACTTTTATATTTTTCTCGTTAACTTCTGTTTGCCAAACTTCCCCGTCAGCATCGATAAGGGTCACAGTTACTGGAGTTGGGTTTTTAAAATCAATCTGTAGGGTTTTATAACCGCTCCAGTCTTGCATTACTAGCTTCTGTGCTTGCCCTTTAACCACTAGATTGTTGCCGTCTTTGTAAAAATCTCCCTGCCAATCAGAAATGTCAACAAAATCATCTATCAATAATTCCGTAGCTTCTGCTTGAATTAACGGAACTAATAATAGTATCAAAATAGTAACCCAAAGCTTTGTCATAATAAAAATCCTCCTCTAACAGATGCTTTACTACAAAGACAATGTCAAGCATCATGATTCTATTAAAACCAAACAGTATATCGTCAATTGTCATGCAAAATATCTGCTTTTCTAGTTATTATTAACACAATCTTAGAGGTCTTTAGACAACTTTTTTTGGGGGAACTTCATTACAAAATGTCTCCAAGTCACTTTAATTTACCCGTCTCTTGCCCATTTCTGATAATCGCTTTTTTGTAACGCTTATTTCACAAAATGCTAGTTTTATATAACTTGAGGATTTTCAGTTGATTCGTTTAACCAATTATTCTAAGGTAATGATGATTTTTCCTTTAAGCCTAGTCAGAGCGCACAAGCAGTTTCCTTAATACTTACAGCAGCGCTATATCAAGTAAGGTCTTAGTTTTATGTTGCAACTCGCATGGGAGTTGTTCTAGCTTCTAGCTTTGCCTGTTATCAGCCCAGCTCTTTTTATAAATCTCTAGACCTCCTAGCAAGGTAGAGAATGCTTTTTGCTTTATACCTAGCAGGTGAAAAAAAGTAGATTAAACGCAAGTAAAAACAGTTTAGCTCGGCAAATTCCCAAAAGTCATATGCTTTAAAAATGTTTAACCTTATCTAAATAAAATCTTGGCTATTACTAAACGTTGCCTACCCTTTTTGCAGGGTATGCAATTTATTAACTAAAGATTATTAACCACCACTGCTACAAAACCGCCTCTAAATAATTAGTTGGAATAGCAATTTAGAAAACAGAATCTTTGTTTTTTGACATAAGCAAAGAGTAGCTGTGGTTAAGCTAGACCAAATACTATTGAACTACCACAAAATAAAAGTTGGCTTTTGGTAGTTTATCGATGTAAATAATAATTTGATACGTACCAGGTTCTTTAAATTCCACATCCCAAGTCCCTACAAGTGAGTGTAACCAGTTATCTGTCTCGGCAAAAAAGTCCCCAAACTTTACTTGAGCTAATACTTTAGAGTTTGGATCTTCTATAGTGATCTCGCCTCGATGGAGACCTTTTTCTAAAGCAACCTGTGTTAAGGTGTAAAATTTAGCTCTGCCTACAGAAAATCCCAATAGTACTTGACCAATATATAAGCTACCATCCTGAGCCTGAATGATTCTATCCGTGATCACATGGTTTATTACAATGTTTTCAGAAGCTTGTGCTGTAGCTAGTAGTGATGTAATTAGAAGCAACAGACAAACTGTCTTTTTGACTCTGTCCATAGCTAAACTCCTCTCCTTTATGCAACACAGATGAACCAATAGCCTGCGATGTAGCTTGATGATGAGAATGTCTTCCTAAAACAGTAATACTTTGGGCTGTCACAGCTGCTTGAGGCTGTTCATCGTTAGACGAAAACGAAACTACAGTTGGCAATTTCATAGAATTAGAATTAGTTATACTTAAAAGTCCAAAATAACTAGAATAGAAAACTACACCAAACATTAGCAATACTACTGCTGCTACAGCTGCTGGTATACGTTTCTTTCTTCTTTGCTGCTTCTGAGTATATAACTCTGAGGTAACTCCCTGAACTAGTAAGTTAAGCCTCAGTTCTCTTGATGATTTAAGGGTTCTTACAGCATCTGCTGTTTTGCACAAAGAAGCGACCTCATCTTGGCATAATTGACACTTCTTCAAATGCCCTTTATCTAGATCAAGGTTAGTTTGCCTTTGTTTTTGAGATATTATCTCAAAAACCTCACGTTCTGTAATATGATTATCCTTTTTCATTGGCACTCCCTCATCTCACATGAGATCCTCCTGCGCTAGTTTTTTCCGGACCTTTTTTAGACCATCATGGATCCTCTTTTTCACTGTTCCTACTTTTGCTCCTGTTATCTCAGAAATCGTCTTTTGATCTAATTCTTGAACAAAAAAGTAAAGAATGGCTTCTCGTTGATCTGAATTAAAATCGTCAGCATATAGGATGTCAAGAACTGCTTCCATCACTTCTTTATCCTCAAAATCATCTACAAATAGATCAGGTGTAGCACCTGCTGTCTCAATGATATTTGCGGCAACCTCATCATCTTCTGATTGGTGAAAAAATAATCTGGTTCTTTTTCTTGATCTTTGAGCCATAAGTGTCTTAATGTGATTCTCTGCAATTACCCATAACCAAGTAGTTAGTTTAGATCTTCCTTCAAATCTTTCTATCGATCCCATTGCTTTAACAAGCACATCATGTGCAATTGCCCAAGAATCTTCTTCAATGTCCGCAAAAACATTTCCATGGCTTTTATAAGTATCTGAGATATATTTACCTTGCCGATTCATTTTGTGTAATATTTTAAGAACTGACTTTTGAGTGTAGTCTGCATATTTTTCTACAAGAGCATTAATAGCATCTTTGTTCCCTCTTTTAGCCTGTTCAATTAGAAGACTATCATCAGCTATTTTCCTTGTCATAATGCTTCTATCCTCACACAGCTCAAGGATATCCACTCCTTCGCTCAAAGATTAAATTACAGATCTTAATGGATATCCCTGCCTGCTTCGTTAATCTGTGACTATTTAAATCATCTCTGGTTACTTACTAATACAAAACTACTCCTTGTCAAAATATTTAGCTAAAAAAACGGCTTAAATAATTAGATGTCCTAAAATATCAATCTCTTAGCTTCTCTAAATCACCTAGATAATAATGTTTTGTTAACTTTTGTTCAACCGTCCAAATACACTTTAGTCCTTTAGGAAAAGAAACCAAATCACCTTTACCAAATTCTATCGTCTGACCCGCTGCTTTTACAACGGCCTTTCCTGAAACTATATAGCTAGTTTCGCTTTCATTATAATACCAATCAAATGTTGATGGTTCACATTCCCAAATAGGCCAGCTTTTAATACCAAGTTTTTCTATTTCAACTTCAGAAATTTTCCTTACTTTCATTTTAGTAAATTCTCCTTTCTTTAAGAGAAATAGAGGACTTCCCTCTTATTCCTAGAACAATACCTAATAGGTATAAAGGGGAGTAGCATCTAAGTCTAGAGTCAACATACTGGACATTCTAAGCTATGAAGCAGTCCTGGCTCTAACACCATAAAATGGTTTGCGAGACCTTT
>DUTE01000315.1 GCA_012842235.1 Bacillota bacterium | reverse complement strand
GCTAAATCAGTTTAGCAAATATTTTGATAGCTGATATAGGTTCTTTGGTTTTTGGATATTTTCCCAATAAAGTAGAATCTTCGACAGGTAGAGAACTAACCTCTGCCTGTCTTTTCCTACTTTATTGGGAAAATATCCAAAAACCAAAGAACCTATATCAGCTATCAGCTATCAGCTATCAGCTATCAACAAAATCTTTATTCCTTTTTTCGATTGTCGCTAAATCAGTTTAGCAAATATTTCACTTAATCTAGCGGCTAGGCAAAAGAGTCAGCGTTAAAGCTTTCTACTCTCTATTATATTATAACACTCTTTCTACTTTCTTTCAGAATCCTTCGTAAAAGATATATGTAATACCTGATTCCACTTCAAAAATAGTTGGCTTTACCCATCATGAAATCATTAAGTACTACATTTTCCCTTTTATATTTAACTTTTGAGTGTAGTCCTCTGTCTACCACTAAGATATCTTTTTTAATCTAAGCATTACAGAAAGCCAATGCATCCTAGGGCAAACGATAAAGAAAATCTTAAAAATCTTATTACTACTTTTATTATTTGGGATATTTACTTCGCTCTAAGCTAGTAGTAAGCACCTTATTCTATCTCCGAGAAATTCTCTCCATTGAGTTTTCTGTTAAATAAAAATACTTAACAGCTTTTAGAGCTACCTATGTTTCTTTTAAAAATCCCTGTAACCATTAAAGCAATTGCTAGGAGCATAATCACAATGTAAAAAGGATCTGATATTTTTACTACAAACCGATCTGTTGCCGATGTAACTACATAAAGTAGAAAACTCAAATTAACTAAGCTTTGACCGTTTACCTCTCTCATAAAATCTCCCCCCAATATATATCTAAACTTAACACCCTTACATTATAATAGGCTTTAGATAATCCTTCAAATCTTCTTAGGCTTAACCAACTAATACCTTAAGTAGGTTCTATCTTTTTCCGATAAGGCAAGTCCCTTTCCACATGAAAAAGGATCTCTCTTTCGTTGTTAAATATATTTTTTATTTTAATACTTAAATTGGTCTATAACTAGTGCTAATTGGCGTGATTAATCTGATCAGAGATCTCATCAATGATTTTAACTACCTTTTCTAATTCTTGAAAATATACCCCTATCTCACCTAAATTTAGTTATTATTTTTCCAAAGAAACATCTTATAAGAAAGGTAATTTAGGAACAAAACATAGACTAAACCAATCAAGTAATACCAAATAAAAGTTAAAGGTAAATTTAATTTATCTTTAATCAAACAACTAATGGCTTTAGCTGGCCAAAAACCGGGTATAAGTGCAAAGAAAAACTCTTTAGCATCGGTAAAAAATAAAGAGATAACTGGTAGGATGATAATTATGCCTGTCGCTTTCATAATAGCGAACCCTTCAATTTTGTTTTGAGCTAGAGCATTTATGAATAAACCAACCATTGGTGCAGATAAGGAAGTTAGAAAAGATATCTGTACTATTCTAATAAAAGGAAGGTTACCAATATTAGCAAACCAAATAGTAAATATTGTTGCTATAAAAGATAGAAGGAGAACTATCACTAACCGAAGAGATAAAAATTCCCACAAACTTAAGGGAGTAACCTGAATCCCAATGAGAATATGATCATCCCGATCATCGAGAAGTGAAAAAGCAATTAAGGCTCCATAAAGCATAGGAATCATAGTAGCAAACAAAACTACAATAAGATCCGTATAGAGTTGGAAATTAAACCCAGTTGATTTCGACAGCCATGGTAGAACATAACGACCGATAATCCCTAAGAACAGGGGATAAAAAAACATAAATGACATCATGGGGTCACGTAGCCATTTTTTTATTTCGCTAGAAACAAAATTAATAAACATCTTAGGCCCCACCTTCTTTAATGGCGAATTCTATTATATATATGGGTAGAGAAT
>DUTE01000034.1 GCA_012842235.1 Bacillota bacterium | reverse complement strand
ATTGTTGCTACTGTAGATAGCTTAGATGCTTACCCAGGTCTTTTAGAGTTAGAACAAAATGTCCCTGCAGATAAAGAAGGCTATTTTCTAGAAGTTACTAACGACAAAATTATTATTATTGGCAGAGAAAAAATTGGCACATACTGGGGGCTACAAACCCTCTCCCAACTTATAGATGATATAAACGGCACTAAAGTGGCTGTTGGGGCAAGAATAACAGATTATCCTCTGCTTCGCTACAGAGGGATACAAGATGATATTTCTCGTGGTCCAATAACAAAACTTGAATACTTGAAAAAGATTGTTACAACAATTAGTGCACTAAAAATGAATGTTCTCTCGCTCTATATGGAACTTCATGTCTTAGAGGGAGTCGGAAAACCTGGGGAAGTCTTTACAGTTGCTGAGTTTGAGGAACTTGTAGAGTTTGCCAAAGACTACCACGTAGAGATCATACCCTCTATCCAGACCTTTGGCCATAATCTAATATTTTTACAGATTCCAGAATATCAAAAGTTTGCCAATAGTCCAGGTAGCACTAGTGTACAACTTGATCCAACTAATCCTGAAATCTATGAGTTTTTAGACGAAGTTATTGGTAGATATGCCGCAGTAAGCCCATCTCAGTATATGCATATCAACTGTGATGAAGTTTGGGAACTTTCGCAAGGAGAAAGTGGAGCTTGGGCCAACGAAATTGGTGGCATAAGTGAAGTTTTCTTGGAGCATCTGCTAAAGGTAATTGATATAGTTAATAAACATGGTAAAACTGCTATGTATTGGAATGATATGCCTCTTAACCACAAGGAGATTATTCCCCGCTTACCTAAAGACAGTGTAGTGGTGAACTGGCATTATATGGAAAGTGCAAGTATTCCTAATAGACTAAAACCATTTCAAGAGGCAGGTCTTAGACAATGGGGTGCCCCTGGGCTTTCTAACTGGCAAATGTTCTTTCCGGCATACAACCATTCTTTCTATAATGTAAAAGACTATGCCTATCAACTTACTCGTCATAATGGCGAAGGCATTTTAGTAACTACTTGGGATGATGATGGCGAAACTCTTTTTGGTCCTAACTGGTTTGGGGTTATCATAAGTTCTGAGGCTGCCTGGCGAGGAGGTAAAACAGATTTCTCGAGTCTTAAAAGACGCTTTGGTGATGTTGTACTCGGTAGCTCTGGTAAAGAAGTTAGCAGTTTAATCCAGCTATTTGCTGATGTTACTAATTACACCTCTATTAATTACTGGAAAGCACCAAACTCAAATTTTAATGCAGATCCCTTTAGTGATTTAGACCTTTATAATATTGGTGAGCGGAGTCAAATACTAATTGATGCTGAAAAACAAGCTCAAGCTTTACTTGAAAAAATCCAACCTACAAAAAACCAATTTATGATCGAAACTCTCCCTTTTGTAGCACTTAAAATGGGTGTTTTTGGTCGCAAGCTACAAATGACACAAAACGTAATTCAACTTGTTAATGAAGCAGCAGAAACAAACAACAAAGATTTACTGCTAAAAGCTAAAAACGAAATTGATACTTTTATTCCTCTTATCGATGAAGTAGAAAAAGAGTTTGCAAAACTATGGCTGATAGAAAACAAGCCTTACTTTCTTGATACAGTAAAAAGCCGTTATGATAAATTCCGCTCTACCCTCGTGCAAAGAAGCAAAGTACTTGAATATTTTGCTTCTTCCGATATAGCCGTATTAGATGTCTATGAGATGGGGTTTCCCAAAATTAGTCAATAATTAACTTGTCCATAAATCCTTCTATAAGAAAAGACTCACTTTAGATGTGAGTCTTTCTTTTTATGTCAATTATTTATACGGCCTTTCCCAATACAGCAAAGCATCTAAATAGCTTTTAACATACTCCATTTCGTAATCGATACGAGGATTTTTATGGTCTATAAGTCTCTCAGTTCTCTTTATTGCTCTTTGTAAAGATATATATCTCAGACTGCCATGTTCTTGGGGAACCCGTTGTAAATCGCGATATAGTAAGGCTAAATCTTCTTCATCGCTAAAAATAGTCATTAGCTCTTCTACTCTTAAAATCGCCGCTTTTAGAGGATCTCTGTGAGGTGGAAATGCTTTTTCTCTAAAGGGACCTTCTTTTAGCGCTCTAAAATGTTCTTCTTGTAGATGAGGATAGGCAAAGACCCTCATACCTGCTATATTGTTTTTTCGTACTATATCGATCTGCTCAATGAGTTGATAGGGATTTTTCATAACATAGACACCAAGTGATGGATATTGTAGAGCTTGTCCCTTAGCTATTGAAGCTATAGCCTGCACTTCTCTATCTACTACACTAGAATCGTCTTGATAAATCATAGGAGACAAGAAATTAACGAAATGTCTCTCTAGCCAATCTGGCCATTTTTGCTGTCTAAACCATGCTTGTTGAATGGTACCTCCGCCCCATAGAGCTGTAATAATTCCTGCACTAATAGGTAAATCCGGGGTTTTCTCTCTAAGACCAATACTTATCCTACCTACCATGGAACTGACTAATTCCTCTCTAAAAGCAAGCCAACTAACATATAAAGAGCCGTGGTCGCCTCTTTGGTAATCAGGCTGAACCCTTAGACCGTATGGATAGTAAGGTATATCTAGTGGATCTACACCATAAAAAGTTTTAAAAAGCTCTCGAGAGTAAAGATCATAACTAAAATCATTATCTTCCGTAAGATTTACTGGATAGCGGACATAATCTAACTGGCAACCAGAAAAATCATATAGTTCGAAAAGCTCCATTACTGAATTATAGATAAAATCTCTTGCTTCAGGGTGGGCTGGAGAAAACCAAGCAAGCCCGGCTTTTTCATAGCCATAACCGTTTCGATCAAGTGCAGTCCATTCAGGATGTTTTTCTAGTATTGGTCCAGGTGTACCGTTAGAAGAAGCAAAAAATACTTTTAGCCAAGGAAAGACGTCTATGTCATGGAGTTTAGCTTGTTCAACAAGTTCTTTTAAAGGATCTTTTCCTTTTAATTCATCAGCTTGAAGCTGAAATGCTGACGGATAAACAGAATAACCATCACCCCGTATTACTTCGACAAATATTGTATTAAAGTTTGTACTAGCAACTTCTTCAACTAAATCACTAATTTTATTATTGATTGCCTTTTGACTCAAAGTATTTGCATCTATCGAAATGACTCTTCCTTCAACTACAGGGGTTGTTGAAAGAAAAACCAAAGACTTTTGTAGCATATTCTCTGCAAAAACCACCCTTAACTCTGCTTCAAATAAATCGTCTCTCAATAAATATTCATCTGCTTCTGTCAAAAAGGACTCCGCTAGTAACAGATTGTTTAAAACCTTTTCTTGTTCTACATTAAACCCCATACTTGTCTTTTGCTCTAACTCTACTTTAACCTTTTGAATGTTTTTTTCTATAGCAGTTATTCTCTTCTTTATCATCTGTTCTGTTAAAGAAGTACTAGCTTGTGCAAATAAGCTAGAAATTAAAATAATTAAGACAATAGAGCATATAAAACTTTTTTTAACTCTCATATAATTACACTCCTATGTTTTCTAATCAAATAGCAAAATAGTCTTTTAAACATTTTTTTGGATATAACCACAATTTGCAAGTCACAGAACCAAAAACACAAGATTATGACAGATTTCCGATTACCTTTTTAGGCTTTATCTGAGCTTTTCACTCTTTAATCGACTATTTTGCTTCAATAACACTTGATTCAGTTATTAAGACTCTTTTCCTTTATTTAAACTAATGCCTTAATTCTTAACGCGTTTTTTGCTTATAGGTAGATTGCCATACTCTATTTAACTTATTTATTAAAAATCTCCAGAACAATGCTTGATTCCACTGCGGAAAGTCTTTTCTTAACCAAACTTTAAAGGATATGCACTTATTTTT
>DUTE01000314.1 GCA_012842235.1 Bacillota bacterium | reverse complement strand
TACAGATCAGGCAGGACTTTTATAATATGGTATAGCCTACAGAAGTCTCTTTTATTGACACATAAATCTCCCTATAGGATAATACAGTTAGTATAGTTAAAATCAGAATACATCAAAAGAAGGAAGGAGGAAGATAAATGGTAAGAGAGTCTTATTTTTTGAGAGTTTTTAGTGTCTTCATATTATTAGTTTCTCTTAGTTTTACAGTTTTGGCAATAGATGCTCAGACACTACTAAAAGAATCAGTAGATAATGTAGCAAAACTTGAAACTATATCTTTAGAGATCGAAGTAGAGATCTCGGCTGAAGGTCTTAACCAAAAGATGGGTATGCGTCTTGAAAGCCATCTGCAACAAGAGGTAGGCCGTTTAGAATTTTTAGCACCTAAAGAATTTGCTGGGCAAATTATTATCGTTGATAAGCCTAAGGATATCTTTATCAATTATTATTCCACAGGACAAGCAGTTCGCATGCCTTTGTCGCAATCTGCTCAATCAAATGCCATGAGTTTTGATGTCTCTAAACTCATGGAGCTAAACACTAGTGATTTAGCAGATCTCGATGCTTCTCGCTATATGTTTGAGGTTGAGGAGACTGAAAAAGATAAAACAGCAGCCTATCTTGTTATCATAACAGATTCAAAAAAAGAATACGGGGTGCAAAAGGTCTGGCTTCAAAAAAGTGACAAGTTTCCCTTAGCTATGGAAACCTACGATAATGAAGGCAATAAGACCATGTCAATGTCTTTTAACAAGGTTGAGAAGAACAAAAACCTTGATTTAGATAAGTTAAGAACGCTACCTAAAGGCGCTGTTATCTTTGACATGTAGGATTTGTGGCTAAAGCCCCGGACTTACCGGGGTATTTTCATTAAGGAAAGAGTCAAAAGAAAAACTTTGCAACTAGTTTAGATTTTGGAGGTGAATTACCCTTGAAATTGCCAAATTTTGCTGTAAAAAGGCCAGTAACAGTAACAATGCTTGCTATTGCTCTTTTAATATTTGGCTTCATCTCGTTAGGCCGTATTGGTCTTGGGTTTATACCTAATATTGAGTTTCCTATAACCGCAGTAATTGTTCCTTATCCAGGGGCTGATCCAATTGCCGTTGAAGAACAGGTTACTAGTGTGATGGAGCCTTCACTAAGAACTATTAGTGGTGTAAATAACGTCTATGCAACAAGTGCTGAAAACGTAGCTTTATTTGTTATGGAATTTAAATGGGGTACAGATCTAAAAGAAGTATCTGACGAAATTCGCACCCTTTTAGATATTATATCCTTATCTTTACCATCTGAAGCCGGAAAACCCATAATATATAAGCTTGATCCTAATCAAATTCCCCTTGCCTCGTATAGTATAACAGGAAAGGACGATCTCTTAGTAGGGAATTATTTAGATACAGTATTAAAACCAGCATTAGAAAGTTTAGAAGAGGTTGCTGGCGTAATGGTTGCTGGGGCAAAGATCCATGAGGTGCAGGTATCCTACTATCCGGAAAAATTGCAAGAATATAATATTTCCCCTCAGACTTTAAGTCAATTGATTCACTACCAAAACATTCAGGTTCCTTCTGGTAGGGTGTTTGACGAGGATAAAATCTATAACCTTCGCACAGGAAGTACTTTTAGTTCCCTTGATGATCTTCAAGGACTTGTAGTAGGGCAGGCAAAAACACAAACAGTAT
>DUTE01000445.1 GCA_012842235.1 Bacillota bacterium | reverse complement strand
TCTCCAAGGCTGCCGCCGAGAAGATCGAAGCAGCCGGCGGAAAAGTCGAGGTGATCTAATTGCTAGACGCGCTAAAGAATGCAATGCGCATTCCCGATCTGCGCAAGAAGATCCTGTATGCATTCTTTAGCGCGTCTAGCAATTAGATCACCTCGACTTTTCCGCCGGCTGCTTCGATCTTCTCGGCGGCAGCCTTGGAGAATTTCTGAGCCTTGACAGTTAACGCCTTCTCTAGCTCGCCATTACCTAGGATCTTAATATCTAGTCTGCCTTTGACAAGACCGCTTGATCTTAACAATTCAGGAGTAATCTCTGTGTTAGCATCAAAACGATTTAAGTCAGCGACATTAACGATGGCATATTCCTTCTTGAAAATACTGGTGAAACCTCTCTTGGGCAGACGACGCTGTAGCGGGGTCTGACCACCTTCAAAACCAGGACCCTTACCACCTCCGGAGCGTGCCAACTGTCCCTTGTGTCCTTTACCAGCAGTCTTACCAGAGCCAGAACCGATTCCTCGACCAACTCTCTTGCTACGCTTCTTTGAACCTGCGGCAGGGGCTAGCTCATGAAGTCTCATATTGCCACCTCCTTGCATAAGACTTATCAGTATCTATTACTCTGCGAGTCTTTCTACATCAATTCCTCTTAATTGAGCAACTTCTTCCTTAGTCCTTAGGTTCTTAAGTGCTTCTAATGTAGCCCATGCTACATTAATTGAGTTACTTGAACCTAAAGATTTTGATAAGACATCCTTAATTCCACCAAGTTCTAAGACCGCACGAACTGCACCACCGGCAATAACACCAGTACCTTCAGTAGCAGGTCTTAAAAGAACCTGTGCTCCACCGTATCTCATTGTAATTGCATGAGGAATGGTGGTACCAACACTAGGAACCTCAATAAGGTTCTTTTTGGCTTCATCTATACCCTTGCGAATTGCATCAGTGACTTCGCGAGCCTTACCAAGACCCACACCTACATAACGCTCGCCATCACCGACAACGACTAGGGCTCTGAAGCTACGGTTTTTACCACCTTTAACGGTCTTAGAGACCGGATTGATGCTAACAACACGCTCTTTTAGCTCCAGCTTGTTGGGATCTATCTGTGCCAAATCGTTTCCCTCCTTTGCCCTTATTATTAAAATTCAAGACCAGCTTCTCTAGCACTTTCAGCTAGAGCCTGCACACGCCCGTGGTACAGATTGCCGCCACGATCAAATACTACTTTTTCAATGCCTTTTTCCTTGGCTTTTTTAGCAATAAGTTCGCCAACTTTTTGAGCACTCTCGATATTGCCGCCATAGGTGATTTCACCTTTAAGCTCTGGGCTTAAAGTAGATGCTGCCGCTAAGGTGTTACCAGCGACATCATCGATAATCTGGGCATATATATGATTCGCACTGCGAAAAACAGACAAGCGAGGCCTCTCTGGTGTGCCAAAAATCTTTTTTCTGGCACGATATTGACGACGCTTTCTGGCCACTCTTCGATCAAAAGCCACGAGATACTCACTCCTTTCGTACGGTAGACTTCTTGGTTTCTCATTCAGCCCTAGGCAGCCGTCTTAGCCGGTTTATTTTGTTGCTGCACCGGTTTTTCCAGCTTTGCTCCGCACGACTTCACCTTCATAGATGATACCCTTATTACCACGGTCAGTTTTATATACGCTAGGTTCGCGTACCTTTCTGACATTGGCGGCAAATTCACCGACCTTTTGCTTATCAGAACCCTTAATTATAATCCTTGTTGGTTCGGGAACCTCAATTTCAATACCTTCATAAGGAATCATCACGACTGGATGGGAGTAGCCTACGTTAAGAACGAGCTTATTGCCATCCTTATTGGCTCTGTAGCCGACACCTTGGATGATAAGTGTTTTTTGAAAACCTTCAGTAACCCCTTGAATCATATTGTTTACCAGTGAACGAGTTAAGCCATGTATAGCTTTAAGCCCGTCATTCTGGCGGGTAAAGTAGATCTTGCCATCTTCTAACACCGGATCTATTCCCTCAGGTATTACGTGTTCAAGAGTTCCTTTTGGTCCTTTAACAGAAACTGTTCTATCTTCAACTACAGTAACCTCTACGCCCTTGGGAATTTCAATTTCCATTTTTCCAATCCGTGACAAAGCAACTACACCTCCTTGCCGTGAAGTTTAGGCTTTTACCAGATAAAGCAAAGAACTTCTCCGCCTACT
>DUTE01000313.1 GCA_012842235.1 Bacillota bacterium | reverse complement strand
CAAAGGGCATATCAAGAGCTTCTACTTCAAGAGAGGAAAAATCTATTCCTGCCTCTTTAATCATAGCACCAATCTCCTGAGTTGTGAGTACTAAATCTACATCTGCACGGCCATCTGTACTTAATTCTGGTCGTTTTGCTTCAAATTTCTTAGCTGTACAAGGCATTATCGAAACAAAGAAAATGTCTTCTGGTTTAATATTCATCTCTTTGGCAAGATAGTTCTTAACGATTGAACCAAACATGCCCTGAGGTGAACGACAGGTTGAAAGATTCTCTAAAAGTTCCGGATGGAACTGCTCAGCATATTTTACCCATGCAGGACAGCAAGAAGTATACTGAGGTAACTTTTCTCCATTTTGGAGACGATCGATAAATTCATGAGTCTCTTCCATAACAGTAAGATCTGCGGTAAAGGAAGTATCAAAGACTTTATCAAAGCCCATCATGCGAAGGGCTGCTACAAGCTTACCTAAAGTTACATCCCCTGGTTCTAGACCAAACATCTCTCCTACAGCTACACGGACTGCAGGAGCTATTTGGGCAATAACCACCTTGGATGGGTCATTTAATGCATGCCAGGCAATCTCTGTCTCGTTTTTAATAGTCAAAGCTCCAGTTGGGCATACTGCTGCACATTGACCGCAGTTGACGCATTCTACCTCAGATAAGCCTTTATTAAAGGCCGGCATAACCTGGGCATTAGAACCACGATAAGCAAAGTCTAAAACACCAATTCCTTGAACCTCTTTACAGACTCTTACACAGTCACCACAAAGAATACACTTATTCGGATCGCGAACAATTGAAGGGCTAGAGAGATCAAGAGCAAGTTTTGTATCTCTTTCACCAAAACGGATATGGCGAATACCAAAACGATTAGCTAGGTCTTGTAGTTTACAAGCACCTGATTTATCACATGTTGTACACTCTCTATCATGGTTTGCTAAAAGAAGCTCTAAAGCCATACGCCGAATATTTCTTAGTCTTGGTGTATTTGTACGAACTACCATGCCTTCACGTGGAGGTGTTGAACATGAGCCAACAATTCCCATACCATCTACTTCCACCACACACATACGGCAAGCACCATAGATACTTAACTCTGAATGATAGCAGAAGGTAGGCAGTTCAATTCCTGCAGAGCGGACAACCTCTAAAAGATTCTTCTCATCAGTGTATTTTACCTCTCTACCATCTATGAACATAGTTTTGGCCACTGCATTAAACCTCCTCTATCGCATCAAAGGCACAGGCTGTGACACATGCACCACATTTGATACATTTTAAGACATCGATTGAGTGAACTTGTTTGACTTTACCAGATATAGCGCCAACAGGGCAGTTACGAGCACAACGTGTACAACCCTTACATTTCTCTGGGTCGATATGGTAGACTTTCAAAGCTGAACAAACCTTAGCGTCACAGATCTTATTTTCAACGTGATGCATATACTCATCACGGAAATATTTAAGTGTAGTAAGAACAGGGTTAGGAGCAGTCTTACCTAAACCGCAAAGTGAACCGTCTTTAATAGTCTCTCCTAACTCGACTAAAAGATCGAGATCTTCTACCTGGCCATCACCATCAACAATTCTTTGAAGAATCTCTAACATCCGTTTAGTTCCTTCACGGCAAAGTACACACTTGCCACAAGATTCATTTTGGGTAAAGTGCATAAAGAAGCGAGCAACCTCAACAATACAGGTCTTTTCGTCCATGACTACAAGGCCACCTGAACCAATCATAGCGCCAACAGACTTTAAGGAGTCAAAGTCGAGTTGAATATCTAGATGATCTTCAGTGAGACATCCCCCTGAAGGTCCACCTATCTGTACAGCCTTATATTCTCTATTACCAGGGATACCACCACCGATCTCATAGACTATCTCTCTTAAGGTAGTTCCCATAGGCACTTCAATAAGACCGGTATTGGCTACCTGACCTGTCAAAGCAAAGGTCTTTGTTCCTGGTGAATTTGGTACACCAACACTCTTAAAATAGTCTGCACCTTTATCGAGAATAATTGGCACATTAGCAAAAGTCTCAACATTATTAATAACAGTTGGACAACCCCAAAGACCTTTATTGGCTGGGAATGGTGGTTTAGGTACAGGCATGCCACGTTTGCCTTCAATAGAAGCTATAAGTGCAGTTTCCTCACCACAGACAAACGCACCAGCACCTTCTTTAATATGAAGTCTAAAAGAAAACTCCGTCCCTAGGATATTATCTCCTAAAATGCCTACCTCTTCTGCCTCTTTAATAGCGATCTTTAAGCGGTGTACAGCCATAGGGTATTCGGCTCTAACATAGATATAGCCTTCGTCTGCCCCTACAGCATAACCAGCAATAGCCATACCCTCAATAACCCTGTGAGGATCTCCCTCCATGACAGAGCGATCCATAAAAGCACCTGGATCACCTTCGTCACCGTTACAGATAATGAACTTCTTATCTCCTTCGGCAATGCGGGTAAACTGCCACTTTTTGCCGGTTGGGAAACCTCCACCACCTCTGCCTCTGAGACCTGATGCTAAAACTTCGTCAATAACCTCTTGCGGAGTCTTAATAAGAGCATTTGCTAGACCATGGTAACCATCATTGACAATGTACTCTTCAAGTGATTCAGGATCAATTGCCCCACAATTCTTTAGAGCTCTTCTTAGTTGTTTTTTATAAAAAGGAATCTCATGTTCTTTGGCGACCTTTTCACCGGTCATAGGATTTGTATAGATTAGTCTCTCTATGATATTGCCTTTAACTAAAGTTTCTCTAATAATCTCTTCTACATCACCAAGTTTCACGTGGGTGTAAAGAATATCATCAGGTTCAATTCTCACTAAAGGACCTTGAGCACAAAAACCATGGCAACCACTTTTGGCAACTTTATAACCGGTTTCATGTTTGTGAGCCTGATCGTGATTGTGGTCGTGGTCACCACCACAGCTATCTTCTTCAAGTTCACAATCAATGTTTAAGCCATTTTCTTTAATCAATCTTTTGAATTCAGCATAAATATCTAACGAACCACCAGCTACACATCCTGTTCCTGCACAAACAAGAACACGCTGTTTGTTCTTTGTAAATTCTTCTTTAAGTTTATCTCTTAATTGATTTAATTCATAAACTGAGTTTATCCTCTCCACTTAGTTGTCACCCTCTCTTTGCATTAATTGATCTAGGATGAGTTCTATAGCTTCAGGAGTCATCTGGCCATAGACTTTTTCATTAATAACAACAACAGGTGCCAAACCACATGCACCAAGACAAGAAACTGTTTCGACCGTAAAGCGAAGATCATCTGTAGTTTTTTTGCCTTCGGTAAGATTGATCTTCTTTTTTATCGCTTCAAGAACAGGTGAGGAACCTCTAACGTGACACGCTGTCCCATCACAGACACTAATTACATACTTACCTTTGGGATCAAGGGAAAACTGGGCATAAAAAGTTGCTACTCATGTAGCGACAGCGCTTGATATCT
>DUTE01000312.1 GCA_012842235.1 Bacillota bacterium | reverse complement strand
GGTCGCTGGTTCAAATCCAGTCAGCCCGACCATTTTTATTTACGTCTACAGTTTATGCTGGGCGTTTTTTTTATTCACAAAAAGGCATTGATAAACTTTTGGCGAAGTTGAAAATGGAAAGAGAGTCTTATTGTAGTAATAGAACTATCGGTACTTTAGGTAGTGGGGGGGTTATTTTATGGGTGATGATTTTTGTTTTGCAAAAGATCCACTACAACAAAAAAGTGAAGAGATACAAGAGATCTTCAACGCTTTTTCTCCACAGGACAAAAACGCCATTATTCCCCTCTTACAAAGTATTCAAAGCCATTTTGGCTATCTTCCTCAGCAAAGCATTGCTTTAGCTAGTTGGTATTTAAGTATACCTATCACTAAGGTATATAGCATCATTACATTTTCTGACCACTTAAGACTAGAGCCAAAAGGCAAGATTCATATAGAGGTATGTATTGGTGCAGGTTGTTATGTTAAAGGTGGTGCTGAGCTCCTACAGGTATTAGAGGCTGAATTAGGTATCAAAAATGGAGAGACAACAAAAGATTTACTCTACTCCTTAAATACAGTCTCTTGTTTAGGTGCCTGCGGTTTAGCCCCAGCAATTAAAATTAACCATCATATCTACGGGAAACTAGAACCAAAAGATATCTTAAGACTGCTTAAAGAATACGCAATGAGGGGGGGTTAAGAGGTGAAAAATATTGACCTCAGCCTCAGCTATAGCCTACTAGAGAAATGTTGTAAGTTGTGTACTCATTCATTGGCTACTCCCTGTTCTTTGTTTATAGAGTGTCTCAAAAAAGGACCGCTTTGTCATGAAGATGCAGTTTGTCAAAGTAAAAAAGAGCAAAGAAGAGACTTTCTGTTAGAAAAAACACCCCAGATTACCTATGTAACAATTGGTATGGGAAGCTGTGGGTTAGCAGCAGGGGCAAAGAAGGTCTATAACTTTTTTGCTAGACAGATTAAAAAGAAAGATTTAAATGTTGTGTTAAAAGAAACAGGCTGTCTTGGCCTTTGCAGTGAAGAGGTTTTAGTTAGAATAAAAAAACCGAACCAAAAGCCTATCTATTTTGGCAATGTGAATGTGGAAAGAGCAGCTGAGATAGTAGATTTGTACATAGAACACGGCTATACCCCTGAAGGTTATGTACTAGGGGATTTAACAGCTAAAAACCCTAATGTAGAAGGACCGATTAAATTAGATAGGTTAGAGCCTTTTAGAAAAAATTATGCCCAAAGAGTGGTTATGAAAAACGTAGGTATAATCGAACCAACAAGTTTAGAAGAGTATATCCTCAAAGGTGGCTTTGAGGCTTTTAATCACGTTCTAAAAAGTGAAGACAATTTTATCGAAGAGATTAAAGACTCAGGTCTTCGAGGTAGAGGTGGGGCAGGGTTTTCTACTGGTGAAAAGCTCGAACTTTTCGCACAAGAAAATGGGCCAAAAGTAGTTGTAACTAATTGCCATGAAAGTGATCCAAGTGCTTTTAGCAATAGGGCTCTTTTAGAGGGCAATCCCTATTTGGTTTTAGAAGGACTTATCGTAGCGGGGCTTATAGGAGGAGCTACTAAAGGTATTATTTATCTAAAACCAAGCTATACTCTTGCCTATACAAATATAAAAAGAGCCTTGAATATCTTAGAAGAGATAGGGCTTTTAGGTACAGACATACTTGGTAGTGGTTTTGAGTTTCAAGTTGAGATTAAACTTAGTTCAGGGACGTTTGTTGCTGGTGAAGAGACTGCTCTTATTGCAGCTCTATCAGGAAAAAGACCTATGCCAGAATCACGTCCTCCCTATCCTTGCCATAGAGGTTTAGATGATAGACCAACTCTAATTTACAACTGTGAAACTTTAGCCAATCTTCCTTCGATTATTGTTAATGGTGCAAAATGGTTTAGAAACATAGGTAGTAAGAATAGCTCTGGTACAAAGGTCTTCTCTTTATCAGGTAAACTTAGAAGAATCGGTTATATTGAAGTAGAGTTTGGTGCTTTGCTAAGAGAAATCATCTTTGATTATGGTGGCGGTATCAAGGACAATAAAACATTTAAGGCAGTTCAAATCGGTGGGCCTACAGGTGGTTTTTTACCTTCGTCTTTGTTAGATATACCAATAGACTATGAAACCTTAAAAGAACTGGGAATCTCACTTGGCTCAGGTAGCATTGTTGTTTTAGATAATGAAAGCTGTATTGTTGATATTACTCGCTTTAATTTAGAGTATATGAGCAAGGAGTCTTGTGGACGTTGCATTCCTTGCCGTGAAGGCATCTATCGACTTTTAGAACTTATGGAAACAATTATCATGAGGGAAAATCAAAACGATGAAGATTCAAGTCTAAAACGCTATCAGGTGCTTAGTCAGCTAGAAAAATTAGCCAAGGTTATCTCGGATACATCTACCTGTGGTTTAGGAGAAAATGTAGCTAATCCAGTTCTTTCAAGCTTGAGATATTTTAAGGAAGAATATGAGGCTCATACATTTAGAAAACAATGTCTTGCTAGGCAGTGTAAAGGTCTACTAGATTACAAAATCGATGCAGAACTATGTCGAGGTTGTACTGTATGTGTAGATCGCTGTCCTGAGGGTGCAATAGTTGGTGAAAGAAAACACAGTCACTTTATTTTGCAAGATAAGTGCACACGTTGCGGTATTTGCTTGGAGATATGTCCATTTGAAGCAATAGTTGTCTCTTAAAGGCTTAGGGGGTAGGGGGGGATAAATATGACCAAAGTAAATCTGTCTATAAATGGCATTGCTATAGAAGCACAAAGCGGACAAACTATTTTGGAAACTGCAAAAGAAAACGGTATAGATATACCAACGCTTTGTCATATGAACCATCTCTTTGCCTCGGGGAATTGTCGTATCTGTGTTGTGGAAATCGTTGGGAAAAAGAAGTTAGTTACTGCTTGTACCTATCCGGTAACAGATGGCTTAGAAATCTTAACTCACTCAGATCGGGTAAGAAGAGCACGAAAGACATTAGTAGAGTTACTTCTATCTAATCATCCAGATGATTGCCTATTTTGTCTTAAAAATGGTGAGTGTGATATACAGGATCTAGCCCGAGAATTTGGTATCCGTGAAAGGCGCTTTACTGGAAAGAGACGAGAGTATCCTGTAGATCTATCGAGTGTTTCTCTAGAGAGAGATCCTAACAAGTGTATTCTTTGCGGACGTTGTATCGATGCCTGTCTTAGCCAAGGAATAGGTGCTCTAAATTATATGTTTCGAGGCTTTGATACCTTAGTTGGTCCATTTAATGCTACCGAGCTTTATGATTCAGAATGCGTCTTTTGTGGCCAATGTGTTCTTACTTGTCCAACAGGAGCCTTAAGAGAAAGAAGTGCCTTGAAAAATGTTTGGACTGCTATTCATGATCCAGGTAAAAAAGTAGCTGCTGTAATCTCGCCAGCTGCAAAAATTGGTCTTTTCGAAGAGTCTGAAACAGAATGGGAAAATTTAGATGGAAAAATAGTTACCGCATTAAAGCAAATTGGTTTTGACTATGTTTACGATATGAGTATTGCTAATGAGACATATTTAGAGAACATAACAAAAGAATTAAAAGACATGAAAAAAAGACAAAGACCATTAATCTCTGCTTTTTGTCCAGCTTTAGTTTTGCTAATAGAAAAAAGATACCCCCATTTAATTCCTTATCTAAGTAAGATCAAATCACCTCAGCAGATTGCAGGGACTTTAATTAAAAACGAATTTTACTCAAGAAAAGAAGTCGAAGGTATGGGAGAGGATTTGTTTGTTGTGGCTATTAGACCATGTACAGCAGCAAAATATGAGGCATCAAGGCAAAATATGCGACGAGAAACCTATAGAGATATCGATGCGGTACTTACTTCTAGAGAACTCAAACGCATGTTTATAACTACGGGAATAAAGTATAAAAATCTTACAGCAACAGACTATGATCTTCCGTTTATAAACAAAAGAGCAAAACTTGGTGAACTGGAGATGGCAAATGGTCTTTCAACTAATATTTCTGCGAAGTTTAACAGCGATAAATTGAACCATAACATCTCACCTCCAAGACTTAAAATGGCATCTTTTACAGGTTTGGGAAATATGACAAAGGTTTTGCAGTCAAAAGAGGTGTTTGCCAGTTCGGATTTTTTAGAGGTATTAGCTTGCCCTTATGGTTGTGTATGTGGTGGGGGCTCTACTATTAGTGATTTTGAGGAGATTTCCATCTATACAGATGTTCTCAAAGAGCTGATTAATGCTGATAAAAAGGGTATAGAGGCAAAAACATTATTTACACCACTAAAAGAAGCAAATCTATCAAAAGATGCATTTTTAGTTTCATACAGTAGTGATTTTTTTGAAGATCTATTCAAAACTAGGTCTTAAAAACCATTTTATTTATAACTTTGCCAATAATCTTTATTTGACAGAAGGAATTAGAGAACTTGTCTATAAATAGAAAATGAGTTGCTAGGAATATAGGGGGTGTCATCGTGAAAAAGGCTATCCTGCTCGTAGATAATTGCAGTAAAAATGGTGTTATATACAGAACAGTGTTAGAATCAGTTGGTTATAAGGTTTATTTAGCAAGCGATCTCCAGCAGGCTTTATATGCTCTAAAGGATGATGCACTTTCTTTGGTTATATCTATCTGTTTTTTAGAGACAGAAAAACTAAAAAAACTACTAAGTGACAAAAAACCAGAGATTCCCGTTTGGGTTATGAACAAAGATGAAACTACTTCTCCCTTAAGTTCTAAAGAGCTTCTCGATCAAGTTAGAGCCTTGATAGATTAGTCTGTTGATAATTAGCAAAACGCATTAAAAGAGATTTTGATAGTATTTTGCTCTAGCTAGGGGTAGTATTTTTGGCGATTTTAAGTACTCTTTATGTTGTAGACAATTAATATACTTAAAGACAAAGGAGAAAATTAATGCTGAAACTGTACTTTGGCAATGTAGCAAACTTTATTTCTACTTGTTTATTGCTAACTTTTTTTGTCGTATTTATTAAGGTAATAAAAACAAATCCAGCAGATGTAGATTGGAAAAAAATGAGTGTTTTTATGTTTGCTTTTGGTATACTACTATCGGCAACAGGTGGAATAAAGGATACTGTTTCTAGTAATCCAGCAATTACATTTGGAACTCTAAACACGCCGTTTATTCTTCTTTGTATTTTAGGTGGCTTAGCAACAATATTAGGGATAATTGCTTTGGTTATTAGGAGAGAATCAGCTTTACAAAGAAATCTTTTTTATCTTTTGTCGTTTATTATCGTTGTCAAAACCGTGATTTTAGAAGGCCAAAGAATTAAACAATTGATAATCAAATAGCTGACAATTTTATTTTCGTTTACACCAAGGAGATTTTTGAGACAACGATAAATTAACTAGATTTGGTAAGAAAAGGTAGTAGAGGCTGAGTTCTTAACACCAATATGGCATATACAATAGGGAATATGGAAAACTATTAACGAAGTTTGTTCATTATTGAGCAGGAATTTTAGCACTTATAAGTGAACATTTTAAGAAGGTAGCCTGCTAGATATTGTGGCCTAAGGTCTATGCTGAATTTCTTAAAATGTACTATGTGCCATCATATCAACTTTATTTGTTTTTATTTTAAAGTTTAAAAAGCCAGGACTCCTGTCCTGGCTTTTTTCGAAGCTAGGTAAGTAAGGGAGGCAATCAAATGGTATTTAATCAAAGAGTTGCCACATTAAAAAGTACACTTAAAAGACCGTTAGTAGGGTTAGCTCTAGGTAGCGGGGCAGCAAGAGGACTGTCACATATCGGGGTGTTACAAGTTTTAAAAAGTGAAGGCATTCCCATTGATGCAATCACTGGTACATCGATTGGTGCTGTAGTAGGAGGTCTTTACCTCGCTGGCTGGAGCCCAGAGTTTCTTGATAAATTTGCTAAGGCTATTCGTAAGCAACATATAGTTTCTGCTTTAGATTTTGCCCTCCCACCAAAAAAAGGCCTTATTGATGGTTACCATCTTGAAGCCATGCTTAATCGTATGTTAAAGATTAAACGTTATGAGGATTTACCCAAACCCTTTGCTACTATTTCTTCAGATATTGTTACAGGAGAAAAAGTAGTCCATGACAAAGGGGATCTTGTAAAAGGTATTAGAGCATCTCTTTCTGTGCCAGGGGTTTTAGTGCCTCAAAGGTATGAAACCCGTTTACTTGTAGATGGAGGTGTAGTTGATCCTGTTCCTGTTGATACTTTGAGTGAGTCAGGAATAGATATAATTATAGCGATTAATGTTATGAGAAGGCCATCCCCTGGAAAAGAACCAGAAGGTATTATTGATGTTTTATTAAATGTTACAGATATAATGGGTTTTAAAATATTTGAAGAAAAACCGTTAGAAAAAGCTATAGTGATAGAGCCTCTTAAAGAGTATCATTTTGGAGGCATGGAATTTGATAAAGCTGAAGAACTGATTGAATTAGGTAAAGAAGCTACTAAAAGGGCTTTACCTTTGATTAAGGAGAGATTATCAGCAGAAGGTGTTATTTTATGCTCACAATAGATGAAATTAACAAAAATGCTAAAGAGTGCCATCTTTGTAGTCTAAGAGATGGGGCTAAACAAGTTGTTCCCGGTGACGGAAATCCTAAAGCCCGTCTAATGCTAATAGGCGAAGGCCCAGGAAAGGAAGAAGATGAACAGGGTCGTCCATTTGTTGGGGCTGCAGGCCAGCTTTTGGACAATATTTTAAAAGCCTCAAAGATTACCAGAGAAGAAGTCTATATAGCCAATGTAGTCAAATGCCGTCCACCAAGAAATAGAAATCCTCAGCAAGAGGAGATAAATACCTGCAAGCCTTGGCTTGACCTGCAGATAGCAGCTGTTTCCCCGGATCTTATTGTCTGCCTTGGACTAACTGCCTCAAGGGCTGTTTTAGGGGTCAATGATTCATTGCACAATCTTCGTGGCAAGTGGCATAATTTTGGTGAAATCAAAGTCTTGTGCACTTACCATCCTGCAGCACTTTTACGCTCGCCAAGACTGAAGATCCCTACTTGGGAAGATTTTCAAATGGTAATGAAAGAATATGGAACAGCTTGAAAAATATTTGTCAAGGTGAATAATGATGATAAAAAGACAAGTTTAGCAAAGTTTTTCAAATGGTCAAAGGGAAAGCTTGAGTTTTGCAGAAGTTTTCAATGACCGAGTTTTCCAGTTTCCGAGATTTAGTTTTACTGCAAAAGGGGGAGAAGGCTTTGAAAAAATATGAAACTTCCCAGATTAGAAATGTTGCCATAATTGGTCATGGTGGGGTAGGTAAGACACTTCTTACTGAGGCAATTCTGTATCATGCAGGAGCTACAAAAAGAAAAGGGACCATTACAGATGGCAACACGGTTAGTGATTTTGATCCTGAAGAGATTAAAAGGAGTATTTCCATCTCTACAGCACTAGCTACATGTGAATGGAAAAATACCAAAATCAATCTTCTGGATACACCAGGCTTTTTTGACTTTGTGGGTGAAGTTGTCGCAGCACTTCATGTAGTAGAAGGCACATTGAGTGTAATTTCAGCAACTGATCAACTTCCGGTTGGCTTTTTTACTACATGGGAGATTGCTGAAGACAAAAACCTAGCAAGAACAATCTTTGTTAACAAAATGGATAAGGAAAATGCTTCCTTTGAAAAAGTCTATGCAGAACTAAGAGATAAACTCGGAACTAAAGTTGTACCAATTAACGTTCCTATTGGCAGTTTTACTGATTTTAAGGGTGTTGTCGATTTAGTTAATATGAAAGCTTACTATGCTAAAGGCGAGGAAGTAGAAGAAGCAGAAATTCCTGATGAATTGCAAGAAGAAGCAGAAAGACTTCACTCAGAGCTAGTGGAAGCTGTAGTAGTCGCTGATGATGATGTATTAACACGTTATCTTGAGGGTGAAGAACTCTCAGAAGATGAGATAAAACGTTGTTTGAGATTAGCAGCAGCAACTAAAGAGGTCTTTCCTGTAGCTTGTGGGTCCGCAGAGTTAGGCATCGGTATTCAACCACTGATGAATATGTTAGTCTACGGCATGCCTGCGCCAACATTACCAGTTAAAGCTCTAAAAGATAATAAAGAGATAGAGATAGATCCAGCAAGTGACACAAACGCAGCACTTGTATTTAAAACACTAGCTGATCCATATGTTGGTAAGATCAACCTCTTTAAGGTCTGTAGTGGCTCATTAAAATCTGACACCCAGTATTACAACTCGAAAAAGAATGAAACAGAGCGACTAGGGCAGCTCTTTTATATGCAGGGTAAAGAACAAATATCTACAGATGAAATAGTAGCAGGGGATATCGGTGGGGTAGCTAAGCTACAGTACACTGCAACTTCTGATACTCTTTGTAATAAGGATAACGCAGTAGTTTTTAGCCCAATAGACTTTCCTAAGCCAGTTCTTACTCTTGCAGTTTACCCTAAGGGCAAAAGTGATACAGATAAAGTTGCCGGGGGATTGCAACGACTCAGTGAAGAAGATCCCACAATCTCTATTGAGCAGAGTAAAGAGACCAACGAGTTTCTTCTCTCAGGTATGGGAGATCTTCATTTAGAGATAATCTCCTCTCGCCTAAAGAAAAAATTTGGTGTAGAAATGGAACTTAGAGATCCCAAAGTTCCTTACCGTGAAACGATTAAAGGCAGTACTAAAGTGGAATATAAGCACAAAAAACAAAGTGGTGGCCGAGGGCAATATGGCCATGTGCTACTAGAACTCTCTCCTATGCCTTTAGGTGAAGGTTTTGTTTTTGAAGATAATATCTTTGGTGGTGCAGTACCTAGACAGTATATACCTGCAGTAGAAAAAGGTGTTAGAGAGACTATGGTAGAGGGTGTCATGGCAGGCTATCCTGTTGTTGATATAAAGGTAAGTCTCTATGATGGTTCTTACCATGATGTAGACTCTTCAGAGATGGCTTTTAAGCTTGCAGCGTCAATGGCTTTTAAGAAAGGGTTTGTTGATGCAAAGCCAATTCTTCTTGAACCAATTATGTCAGTTGAGGTAGTAGTTCCCGATGAATACATGGGTGATGTGATGGGAACCCTCAACAAAAAACGTGGCAAGATCTTAGGGATGGAGCCTGTTGAGGGCAAGCAAGTAGTAAAAGCTCTTGTACCAATGAGTGAAATGTTCCGTTTTGCAATTGAACTAAGAGCTATGACTCAAGGTTGGGGCACATTTACAAGTACAATTGACCATTATGAAGAATTGCCAGCGCAAATCGCTGAAAAAGTTATTCAAGAGAGTAACGCTGAAGATTCTAATTAATACCAAAAGT
>DUTE01000311.1 GCA_012842235.1 Bacillota bacterium | reverse complement strand
TCGCTATTGCTTTAGGTATGGTAGTAGCATCATTTTTACTTTATAACTATGTAGGTAGTATTCAGGAAAATGGTGTTTTAGTAATGCCATCAAGTATTACACAAACAAGATACTATGGTGCTTATCCTTCAGCCCCAGAACCGATGCAGGTTCCTCTTAAGTGGGCAGTATATATTGGGGCAATATATATAACTCTTTCAGCATCTATGGCCATATCTCGAGAGAGAGATAATGGAACCTTAGAAGTTCTTTTTTATGGTCCAGTAGATAGCATTTCATTTATTATAGCAAAATTTGTTGAACAGATATTGGCATTTGCGGTTATTTTGCTTTTTTATGTTCTTTACTTTGTTCTAATGTCCCAAATTTCTAATTTTGCTCTGAGTTCAGGTTTTGGGAAAATGCTCTTATTATCACTGCTTCTTGCTGGTTGTATGGCTGCCTTTGGAATTTTTCTTTCCAGTTTCAGCCGTAAGGTAAGAACTTCAGTAATACTCTTTTTAGTATTCACGATTATTTTCCTTACAGTCCCAGTTGTTCACGAGATTCTAATGACCATCCCTGATGACGAAGCAAAAGGGGCTATATCCATTGCTAGACAAACTACATCTTATTTGAATGCTGTAATAACATGGGTTTCACCATTTGCTTATCTTGAGCGAGGTGCAACCGCTATTGAACTTGGCAGTGTTACCGAGTTCTTAAAATCGCTTGTATTTTCACTTATTTATACAGTCGTTTTACTCGTGGTTAGTATTGGCATCTTTAACAAGAAAGGGGTGCGGAGATGAGAAAGTCTGCATACCTTCTAATAGTTGTATTTGTCTTGTCGAGCTTAGCTTTAGCTGCACCACCAGAGAAAGAAGAACAAGTAGTAGCTGCTTTAGTTCTTTTTGATGGTTCCCAGTGGTCTGAGACTTTTTCACCTCAGGAATTTAGCACTTTCTATATGCTTGCCAATGAAGATAATGTAGTTAATTTTACTAAAACCAAGGTCTATTTTTGGCCTATAACCCAAGAATATATGCCAGATTACTATGATCTTGATGAAGAGTTAGATGGTACTTTGGAAGTGTATAAAGGTAATAAATTAGTTGCTGAGATTGAAAAACAAGATTACAATTTCGCCTACCCTAGTGGTTATTATGGCGGACGTCCTGAGATGCGAATTGGCGAAGAGGCACATAAAGCTGCAGAAGCCTATCAAAAAGAAGTTGAAGCATATTATCAACGTGTAATGGATTACCAAAGCGCCCTTGAAGATTATCGGCTAGCCTTAGATGAATTTTGGGAAAATCCTGAAGCCTACAAGGGACGGGAAGATGAAATTCCTCGTGAGCCTAATCAACCTGACTTTCCTGTTTATTATGCTACAGAGGTTCAAAGTGGTTATCTACTCAATTTAGAACCAGGTACCTATACAGTTCAACTAAAAGACAAACCAGAAACAAAAAGAACCGCCGAAGTGTTTTCGCCAAGAAGAGAAGGTCCAGGTTATGAAATTAGGCCGGCACAGAAGTGGACTTTTCCTCTAAATAGTAATGAAATTAAAGAAACCGTTTATATTTCAGGGAAACAAACAGTTTATATTACACCTTTTAACGGTTTAGAAGTAAATCAATATAAATATTCCAAATTGAAAAAGCTTCCTAGTATTCTTTCAGGCCGTGGAGGCGAGTTAAGATATTTCTGGATGCAACTTGATTATATTCAAGATGCTACTTTACAAGTTTTTAAAGACGGTAACCTAATCACAGAAGCGGATCTGAAACAATGGTATGTACAACAAACACCAGATGCTGCTTTAGGTTATGAAATCATTGAATTTGACGTAAAAGAACTTGGAGAAAGGCCACCGAGTTTTGAAGGGTATAAGCTTGAGCTTGACGGTAGTGGTAGGTATTCTTTCCGTCTAGTAGATAAAGATGGTAATGTTCTTGCAAATAGTGAGCGACTGATACGTTCTATTGGATCACGTAGCCGTTTCTTTGCGATACTTTTACCGCTCATTCCTTTATTAGTAGGATTTTTGATCTGGATTTGGCGCTCAAGTCTTTCTGCTAGTGAAAAGGGTACAGATAAGACTTCAGCACCTCAGGCAGTGTAATACTATAAAGAAAAAGGGCTTAGGCCAACTGTGCCAAGAGCCCTTTTTTGTCATCTTTTGCATAGTATGAGCTAGAGGTGTAAAAGGTGAAAAAAATATCTCGGTTTAAGGTTTTTAGTGTAATAGTCTTGTTTGCGTTTGTTTTAATGATTCTTGCTCGCTCAATTCCTCCAGTAAGTATTGTTGAAGGAAGAGTGTGTGATATCTTTGGTGATGTAGTTCCTAATGCCAAAATAAGTCTTTCACGCTTAGAAACAAAGACAGATGAGATGGGTTTGTTTAGTTTTGAAGATCTTAAGCCAGGACTCTACCAAGTGAAGATTGAAGCTGACGGTTACAGCAATTATACATTTGATTTTTTAGCAGAAATAGGCAGAAATCACTTGGAAATTAGAGGAGATAATGGTTTAAAGCCAAATAGTTTTTATGTTGATTTTCATGTTTTTTATTCACCAACTCATGGTTATGGAGAACAATTATTTGCATTTATTGGGCTTTATAATGGTACCAAAAGCAAATTGACAGTTCATAGTATAGTGCTCTTAGAGCCAAACGGTACTAAGAAGGCAGATATTATTACTGAAGAATTTATTTTAGAAAAAGACAAACTTAAAAAGTTTGAAGTAAGTGGTCTTCCAAATCCTATACCTCAAGGTGTATATCAGTTAGAATTGAGGTATAGTGAAAGAGGAGAGGTTGTTCATTGGCAGTTTTTTGATACCGCTGAGTATGATGCTGATTGGAATCCCCATTGAAAGCTCTAAGGGAGGTAGTTATCTATGATTATCCTTTTGTTTTTTCTTCTGCCACTTTTATTTTATGCTTTGCTTTTAATGTGGCTTGTACCCTTAGGTTATACGGTACAGTCTTTTATGACTTTACTGACTATGCCAGGCCAATTTTTTAAGATAGCTACAAATAGAACAATAAGAAGAAATCACGCTCTTGAACATGCAACAGTTAATGTTATAGAGGAAAGGTATGGACTAACTCATCTTGCTGGCTATGCTACAGAAGAAGGTTTTGTTATCAGGGGGATAGCCGATCCTGAGATGATTTATAATGCCTCAAAAATAGGTTTGTCTCGTATGCAGAATGGAGAGAAAAATTTAGCTATTCATCAAAGGTGTGGCACTAGTCTTGCTGCAAGTAACTTTTTAGCATCACTTTTATTTGTTATTCTTCTTTTTTCCACAAAGCAAGCTAATATCTGGAGCATGTTTCTTGCTCTTATTTTGGGCAGCTTTACCGGTTCATTTGTGGGGCCTTTAACACAAAAATATATTACTACAGCAACTGATTTGGATAAGGTAGAAATTATGGGTTATACCCCAGAGCTAAGACAAGTGACTATCTATACAAAACAGTCTGAGTTTGAATATGTAATTGAATAAAAAAAGGCCAGAAAATCTGGCCTTTTTAGATATTTAGATCTTCATATAAACAGGTTCAGACATATTACCTGCATAATCGTAGGCAATAATTTGGTAAGTAGTAGTTTCCTCTAAGCTATTATCATGGCTAAAGCTACTATCTAATGTAAATTTTAGGGTTGGATCAGGTTTAGGTTGAAGTCTTGAGATAAATTTATTGTTAGCATAGATTAAATAGCCACAGATATCTTGAATATCTTGTTTTTGCCACGATAATGTAACTTTATTATGGCACTTCTTTATCGATAAGCCTGTAGGTGGCTTTACTTTGTTTGTCGGTAGTTTACCTGTTTGGAGATAGTGTAAGTAAACTTGGTGGTATCCTTTAGGGACAATATAAGGACTAAAATAATGGGAATAGGCAAAAGTTACATAATTATCCACTAAATGAGACGGTAGTTTTAGTTGTTCTACAAAACGATCTAAGGTGGAACTAGTCCAGTCTTTTTGTCTAAAGGTTTCCACATCAGACCAAAAACGAAGTCCTTCTACTTGATCACAGGCTTTTTTCATTGCTTCAAACCAGTCAACAAAGGTGTCCATTCGAAGCCATCCTGCTCCTACAGCATCTTGAGGGCAGAAGATGTCTCCTTTTCGGAAATGAGCATGAGAAAAGAAATTACTCCAGGCTTCATAAGCACTAAGAGGGGTTCCTTCTTTTTCAATCATAAAAGGACAGAGCATAAGAGGCATTGAATTATCCAAATTGGAAAGAAAATCCAGTTGAATGTTGAGAGCTTGTGCCAGCATTATTTGATATTTAGGTAGTTTTATATGAAGATTTGAGATTTCCCAAACCCAATACCAGCCGTAAAAAGTTTCCGGGTAGCGTGCTTTATAAAGTTCATAGAGTTCTTTGGCAATTGCATTTCCCTTATGCATTTCAGCAACAAACCACTCTTTATCAGCTTCGGAAAGTTGCCACCAGTGTCTATCATCGTTTAGCCCAATAAAGACCTTTAATCCTAAACTTTCTGCAGCTTTTAGACAGTTGTCTAAGGTTTTTTCATGTCCTTTCATTAAAGATATTCCCGGTAGGTTCGAAGGATATATTGCTTGGGATTTTTTTCCTCTTTCATCAATTACAGTAGGTGCGAGGATGAGATAATTCATATCTGCTTCTTTTAATATATTAAGTTCATCTTGCCACCTATCTATACTCCAAGAATCTACAAGCCAGCTTTGGATAAATGAACCGTCTGCAGTTGGGTAAGGGTGGCGTTTGTTCCATAGAGGTATCTTATTGCCATTATCTGGCATTTTCATTCCTCCTCCATTTTCGACATATATTACTATCTGTTTTATTCTTCGAGTCTTTTCATGTTCTTCCTGTTATTTTAGCAAGCACTAAGTAGAAGTTAAGTTAACTTGAATTTGAAAAACAGCAAATTTGGGAGGGTCAGTCATGGGTCTTATTATATTGGTTTTAATTATGTCTTTATCTCAATCTGTTTTCGGCTCTAGCATAAACATATTATGGCAAGATAAGCCGCTAGATTTAAAAAATGGCCCTCAAATTGAAAGTGGTACCATCTATATTCCGGTTGAGGCGATTAAAGATGTAGCTTCTGTAAGAACTAGTGGTCAAGAAGTCTTTATAAAATACAAAAACCAGGAGTTTGGTTTTACTAAAGATGAAAAGAAAGTAAAAGGGTCTGAAAAGACATTGAAAAGCCCTTGTCGAGTTATTGCTCAGGAATTTTTTCTGCCAATGGACGCTTTTTCAGAGATACTAAAAATTGCAGTTCAATGGGATGGATCCCAAAGACAAATAATCTTAGATGAGCTTAGCCTACCTTCTGCTGTTTTAGATGTTGATTTTTATGAAGAGGGCAATAAAGCTGTGTTTGTTGTTAACCATCAAGGGCCGATTAAATATAATATTGAAGAAACGTCCAAAGGCAATTGGAAATTAGAGATTGAAGAGTCTTCACTTTCAAAACCTATCCCCTGGCTAATTATAGAACATCCTTTACTTCATTCAGTTAGAGTTGAGCAATTGAGTCGTAATAAGGTCACAATGCATATTAGAGGAAATCAAGGTGGCATTTTAGAGAGTAGTGTACAAGGGTCAAAACTTATTATTGAATTTTACTACTCTGTAGATAGTTTTGAATATTTTAATCTTGGCGGCTTACCCTTGCTTAAGGCTCAAAGTTTAGGCTCGCTACCTGAACCAAAAGAATATGTTAACGAAAATTCACAGTTGATAAGAGAATTTCAAGGGGTAAAATTAACTGGAAGGCCTGTAAAAACAGTTGTTAATGATGGACTGTCTGAGTCTTTTGAATACTATCAAAAAGGAGACAAAGTAATTACTCAACTCCAACTTAAGCCAGCTGTAGCGAGTTTATTTAAAACAAGTATTGGCACATTACGTCTTGCTCAATTAAAAAAAGTCATAACAAGTGAAAATAATCTTGGTACTGTACTAGAATTTAATTTTGTGGGTGAGCCAATTGTTAAGGCAGATCAAAATCGAAATATTCTTACGTTAGACTTCCGGGATACTGATGGAAGGTCACTACTTCAAGAAATAAAAAAGACACCCCAGTTACAGGAGGCAATTTTTACTCAGATAGATGAGGAGACACTCAGAGTACACCTTACACTTCAGAATACAAAAGGCTATGCAGTACTTAAAAAAGATGCTAACACTTTCTTAGTTCAGTTGGTTAAAAGTGATCTAAAAGAGGTATTGATAGTTATCGATCCAGGCCATGGAGGCCATGATCCTGGGGCAGTAGGAAGTAAAACAACAGAAAAAGAAATAACCTTAGATATTGCTACTAGGTTATCGGTCCTCTTTCAGCAGGCTGGTTATAGCACAATTTTGACTCGGGATGCAGATGTATATGTTTCTTTGTCGGATCGAACAGATATATCTTTAAAAAGCGATGCAGACATCTTTGTAAGTATACATGTTAATGGGAGTACAAATTTAGAGGCAATGGGGATTGAGACTTATCATGTTTCTGGTGCAAGAAACGCAAAGGACTTAGCACAATATGTTCAAAAATCTTTAATAGAAACCACAAAAGCCATAGATAGAGGGGTACGTCAAGCAGATTTCTGGGTGTTACAAAATAATGTGCCTCTCTCTATTCTAGTCGAGACAGGCTTTATCACCAATTCTATCGAAGAAGAAAAACTAATAGATAGCAGATATAGACAAAATATAGCAGAAAGCATTTTTGTCGGTATTGAACGGTACTTAATGAACCATATTAGATAAGCTAATACTAAGAAAATTAAGCGAACAGAAGTATTGGGGGCTTTTGTTATGGATCTAGACTTTTCCAATAAGAATGTAGCAGTAGTGGGTCTTGGGGTTGAGAACCTACCTTTGGTTAAATATTTAAAGAAAGCAGGTGCTAATGTTTCCGGACGAGATATAAAAAGCGCTGAGGTACTTGGGAATCGTTTTTTTAAACTAAAGAACCTAGGCATTGAGATGGTTCTTGGTCCTAGTTATCTAGAGGGTTTAGATGAATACGAGATAGTGTTTTTGACACCAGGGATTCCAAGAAGCAACAGACAGTTGCAGGAGGCTAGAAAAAAAGGAGTACGATTTTCTACTCAGATGGAACTCTTTTTTACTCTGTGTCCTGCAAAGATAATTGGCATAACTGGAAGTTCAGGCAAAACTACTACAACTACCTTAGTTGGTGACATGCTTCTTCGTTCAGGATTAGATACTAGAGTAGGAGGTAATATAGGTAAGGTTTTGCTTGAGGAAATCAGTGATATGTCTGAAGAGACAAGAGTAGTTTTAGAACTATCTAGCTTTCAACTTCAAGATATGCTCGTTTCGCCTAATATCTCTTTAATTACAAATATTACTCCTAACCATTTAGATGTTCATACAGATATGGCTGAATATATTGAAGCGAAAAAACAGGTGTTTTTGCACCAAACCAAGAGTGATGTGGTAGTCTTTAATGCAGAAGATCCACTTGTAAATTCTTTTGTTCAAGAGGCCAAAGGCAAAGCCTATCTCTTTAGTAAAAAGCCACTTCCCTTAGGGGTTGAAGGTGCCTTTATCAAGGACAAGTGGATTGTCTTAAGGCTAGATAAAGAAATAAAGATCTCCCCGGTCGAATCAATAAAACTATTGGGTCTTCACAATAGAGAAAATGTCTTAGCTGCAACCCTAATTGCTTACTTTGCAGGTGCAAATATTAATGCTATTAGAGAGGCTATTTCTGAGTTTCGAGGGGTAGAGCATCGTTTAGAGTATTTAGCAACAATTGAAGGTATCCGTTATTATAATGACTCAATTGCCACCTCGCCAGCAAGAGCCAAAGCTGGCTTACTTGCATTTAATGAGCCTGTAGTATTAATAGCAGGGGGTTATGACAAAAAAATTCCTTTTGATGAATTAAAAGAAGCAGTTAAGTTAAAAAAGCCAAGAGCTGTAGTGACTTTAGGAGATACAGCTCCAATAATTGAAAACTCATTACAAGGACTTGTTCCACTTTATCGGGTTGATAGCCTTGAGGAAGCTGTAAAAAAGGCTAGTTCCATTGCTAAAGCCGGTGATTGCGTTTTACTTTCGCCTGCATGTGCAAGTTTTGATATGTTTTCTAGTTATATAGAAAGAGGCAATGAGTTTAAAAGACTTGTATTAAATAAGGTTAAAGATATTAATCCTGAAAGCTAAGGTGAAATCATGCGTGAAATATCTAAAGAAGTAGTTATAGATACAGTATGTCAACTTTTCTTAAGTGCAAATGTGAATTTACCAAATGATGTTAGAGAGGCATTAGTAAAAGCTAGAGACCAAGAAATAGATGCTAATGCTAGGAAAATGCTCTCAATAATCGTTGAAAACTACAAACTAGCAGAAAAAAAACAGACACCAATCTGTCAAGACACAGGGATGGCTGTAGTTTTTGTTGAATGGGGTAGTGAAGTAGTTTTGCAAAATAGTTCATTAGAAGAAGCAATCAACGAGGGAGTTAAAAAAGCTTATGAGACTGGGTATTTTCGAAAAAGTGTAGTTAAAGACCCTCTTAAGCGTGAAAACACCGGAGATAACACCCCAGCAGTTATTCACACAAAAATTGTCGGTGGAGATAGAGTCAAGATAACAGTTGCACCAAAGGGATTTGGCAGTGAAAATATGAGTAGTTTAAAAATGTTTAACCCAACTGCTTCCTGGGACGAAATTGAAGAATTTGTTGTCAACGTAGTTAAAAATGCTGGAGCAAAGCCATGTCCTCCTGTTGTTGTGGGTGTAGGTATTGGCGGAACAACAGAAAAGGCAACACTCTTAGCTAAGGAAGCTCTTTTAAGCGATCTTTCTTTTGTCAACCCTGATCCCTTTTGGGCAACAAAAGAGAGTTCTTTACTTAAAGCCATTAATAAAACGGGGATAGGTCCACAGGGTATAGGGGGGCTAACAACAGCACTATCTTGCCATATTAGAACCTTTCCAACTCATATTGCTGGAATGCCTGTAGCAGTAAACCTTAACTGTCATGCTAGTAGACACAAGGAGGCTTATCTATGAGTATGGAAAAACTGGTTTTGCCACAGATAGATGTTTCTAATCTAGAGTCAGGACAGTGGGTTTCGTTAAGTGGCAGAATTTTTACAGCAAGAGATCAAGCCCATAAACGAATGGTTGAAGAAGGTCTACCATTTTCTCTCCAAGGACAAGCTCTCTATTATGCAGGTCCTTGTCCCAAAAAACCAAATGAAATAAGCGGACCAATTGGCCCTACTACTAGTAGTCGTATGGATGCATTTACACCATTTTTACTACAAAAGGGTCTTAAAGTGATGATTGGTAAAGGACAAAGAAGTAAAGATGTTAAAGAGGCCATAAAGAGATATCAAGCCGCTTATTTGGTTACAGTAGGAGGAGCGGGAGCATATATAGCTGATAAAGTCAAAAAGCTTCAGGTAGTAGCTTATAGTGA
>DUTE01000310.1 GCA_012842235.1 Bacillota bacterium | reverse complement strand
TTGACCGCATTACGCAATCCACCAAACCTTGCTGTAAATCTCGCCGCCGCGTCCAATGAAGCACTTGACTTACTGTTCCTGCAATCCGCTTATGAGATGGTTTGCGGAGACCTGTAAATCAAACTGTGACAGTGGTTCAGACTGTCATAGATATTATACCCGAGATTTAATCATTTTTCAAACAGAAAGGCGTGTCGTTATGGAAGATACAGCAGCAATGATAACAACCGCCCAAATTAAGAAGATATGGGCAGAAGTCGCAACAGAAGGCCAGAGTAAAATTAAAGCTGCTATTGATGGTATTTCAAATGTTGCTAAAACATCTGAACAAGTGGTCTCAGCTTTTGATGCTCTTGAACGTCAATCACAACAGATTGGCGAGATTGTCAGTGTAATTGGCGAGATCGCTGATCAAACTAATCTGCTTGCTCTTAATGCTGCTATAGAAGCCGCTCGAGCAGGTGAACACGGTGCTGGCTTTTCAGTAGTTGCTGAAGAAGTTAGGAACCTCGCTGAAAAATCACGTGTTGCTACAGGAGAAATAGTCGAACTTGTAAAAGAAAATCACCTTAGAGTCGAGGAAGCTAAAGCTGCTCTAAAGCTCGAACAAGAATTACTTAGAGACGGAGTAGGCTTAGTTGATGAATCTGGTAAAAGTTTCCAAAATATCTCCTTTGCTGCTAATGAATTAAATAACCAGCTTCAATCACTCATAAACATTATTGACGAGATCAATTCTGCTCTAATCAATTTTGGTGCTATAGTAGAAGGCTTTAGTGTTATTGCCGAGGAAAACGAATCAATGGCTGAAAAAATGAACTCTGAAAGCCAATCAGTAGGTTCAGCTTTAGAATCAATTGCCGCAGTTGCTGAGGAATCTGCTGCTTCAGCTGAAGAAGTAGCAGCTTCAACCGAAGAAATAAGTAGTGTAGTAACTGCTTTAGAAGATGCCTTTTCACAGATATCTCAATCTATTACCGCAGTCCAAGCCGATATTGAACGATTTAAGTGTTAAATAAATATTCTTACTCTAAAGCCAGGCACAACCCTTTACTGCCTGGCTTTAAATAATTTTCTTACTTTTCTCTTTTGACTTCACCAAAGACAAAAAAGTGAAAATCAAATTAACTTGTTAGAGGTCGAAGAAAAAAGCATTTTTGTCCCTTGTAGTCTGTAACTAAACTTTACCTAAGGAAAAAACAGAAGACCTCTCCTAGAGCTAAGTGAGCTAGAAGATCATCTTTTCTTCTCGTTTTTACAAAATCAACAGGTAACTTGAGAGGTTAAAGACCGTAGTTACGTTTTCATCTTACCTAAAGAAGTAACTTTTTTTCTCTATTTCTTTATACATAGCAAATTATCTTAAACTCTTTCTATCCTTTTCTAATAAACTAATCAACACGAAATACCTAACAAAGTTTGCTATTTCAACGTTTATATGGTATTAAGAATATGAAGATATTTAGCGGAGGTGAAGGAGTGTTTACTTTATTTGACCCCAAAAAGCAAAGACTCCCAATAAAGATTTGGTTAAAATCAGTTGAAGAAATAGAGACTGATTGTCTCAATCAAGCCTTAAATCTTTCTAATCTACCTTTTGCTTTTCAGCATATAGCATTGATGCCTGACACCCACGTAGGTTATGGTATGCCAATTGGCGGGGTTTTAGCTACTACTGATGTAATTATCCCAAACGCTGTAGGGGTTGATATAGGTTGTGGAATGTCTTTTGTAGCAACCGATGTAGAATATAAAGTATTAGAAACCACAACTCGAAATGGTTTGACACTTAAGGAACACCTAGTTAATAAACTACTTGAGAAAATACCTACTGGATTTTCCCATAGAAAAAAAGATGTTCCTTCTTCTTTGATTGATGATTTCAAAACTCAAGCTGCAAAAGATAAAGCATTAGTTCCAAATCTAGTAAAAGAACTTGATGCTGCCTACAAACAACTTGGTACACTTGGTGGAGGCAACCATTTCATCGAAATTCAGCGAGACGAAGAAGACAAATTATGCCTAATGGTTCACTCAGGTTCAAGAAATATCGGCTATAAGATCGCTGAAACCTTTAATAATATAGCAAAGGCAAACTACTCCAAATGGGCTCATCCTGATTTTAATACCTCATCAAATCTTTGGTATTTGCCTATCGACTCCAAAGAAGGAGAAACCTATTTAAGGTGGTTAAATTTTGCTCTTTCTTTTGCTAGAGACAACCGAGCCCTTATGCAAAAAATTGTCTTAAGTAAGCTTGAAGAAACTCTAAAACTTGCGGGAATTAATAGCTTTTCGATTACAATGTCTGCCAATGCGCACCACAACTACGCTGCATTAGAAAAGCACTTTGGGCAAAACGTTTGGGTACATCGCAAAGGAGCTATTAGGGCCAATAAAGGTGAATACGGTATCGTTCCTGGTGCTATGGGAAGGCCATCTTATATTGTCTCTGGTTTAGCTAACAGTGATGCTTTTAACTCTGCTCCTCACGGAGCTGGTCGTGTATTAAGTAGAAAGGCTGCAAGACGAACTTTCGATGCCAAAGAACTGGCAACAGAATTAGATAAAAGAGGGGTTTTACTCGGTGTATCACGGGTAAAAAATGTGATTGACGAACATTTTCGAGCCTATAAACCTATAGATGAAGTTATGGAAAATGCCAAGGATTTAGTTGAACCAATAAAAAAAGTAGAAGCTATAGCTGTTATTAAAGGAGATTAATTAACAACTTCATATAAATAAAACCTGAGAGTTTCCCCATAACTCTCAGGTTTTTTCTTAAGAAAATATTTTATTCCCTTAAAAGACATCTCCTACTATTGCAAAGCTTATCTAAGCTAAATGACTTACCAAAGACCCTCGTCAAAGATGCCTTTTGCAAAAAGGTAGGTTTTATCATAGATATCTCTAAGTTCAGCATCACTAGCAAGAGCACAACTAACTAAAGCTTTGCTCCCAAAATAGTAAGCTTTAGCAGAATCCCTATAACCTAAAGTAACTCCTGCCTTTAGATAATTTAGATATCTCTCTCTGGCCTTTTTACTTGTTAGAACTGTACTTTCCCCTTCAATCTCGAAGTTGGTTCCATAAGTAACAGCATCAACATAGGTTTGCCAAAAACGACTTAAGCCTACCTGCTCACTAAACATATAGTTTGGCTGTAAAAACACACAATCAAAGCCATATTCACCATCATAACCTGGAGCCTTGTTAAAAGGAATCCAATAAAAACGATAGTCTTTTTCATGAAGATAATCTGCAGTCAATCTCACAATTTCTTCGTCATGCGCATGAAAAATGTCTTCAGACATCCAGTAAAAGCCTAGAAGTTCAAGGTTTTCAAATTCCTTCTCTTGCCATCTCTTCTCTATCTCTCGTACATACCAATCTATAGCTGTAAATCTTTGCTTTTGTGCTTCTTTTACACTTTGGTTTTCTGTGCTAAAAGAAAGCATTTTACCATCAATCTCACCAAAATTAGCCTGTGCTGTTAGCGGATTAGGAATCATAATAACTACTTGCGCTTTTTGGGCATCACCTAAAACCTCGTTAACTCGGCCTTTGGCTCGATCAAAAGCTGCAAGTTGCATGTTGTCTTCAAAAAGCTTATCGAGATACCAGAGCCAATCTTCTGAATTACCAGCAGTCGAAGGGTCCCCACCACGAACAGCATCAAAAAATCTCCCACTCGGTGCTTGAATACCAAGAAATAAAAATGCATCAAAAAATGAGTCCACTACCGATAAGTCTGAATCTAGATAGCCTACATAAGGAAGTGCATCGACAAAAAGCCAATTTCCTCTACCATCACCATAATGACCAGTATATATTAACATCATATTATTAAACCCTACTTCTTGGGCTGTCTTAAAGGGTTTAGGTTTTTCTGGTAGTGGATAAATCTCTTGAGTCTTTTGCCACATCATTTTAGTTGCTTCATCTATATCAATTGTTTTATTCAAGGTTAGACTGAGATTAGTCACCTCTGTTAGAGCCATCTCCGTCCTAAGCAAAGCCCCACCATAGGGATATTTGTTCATTCTATCCTTAGCATTGATTACAGGCTTTCCATCCCAATTTACTTCTATTTCATCATCTTTAACCGTTAGATCTAAATGATATTTCTGGTTTTCTTTGATTGGAATTGAATAACCACTAAGCATTTGACCCATATCCCAGCGGCCATCGTAGCGCCAAAGAGAAAGCCCGTTTTTATCGATATTGAGACTATAGGAATCAAAGATACCGTTTTGTCTTACCATTACACGTAGATTGCCCCACTCACTGAACTTTTTAAACTCAATGTCCATTTCTAGGTTGTAATCAACAAACGATAAATCTCCTGTAGATACGTTACCAAAGCCCATTGTTTCAGTGGCATACCCATTAGGCTTAGGACGCCAAATGTAATCATTCTTCCAGTAGATTTCTGCTGAGCAACTCAAGACAACCACTCCTATGATCATTATTATTTGCCATATTTTTTTCATAGTCACACCTCTTTGTTTTGGAATACAACATCATAAAATTTCAACGGCTTTTTAACTATTTATTTTAATGCTTCAATAAAAGAGATGTTAATTGGTTTTGCCGATTGTAAAGAATAAAAAAAGATAATATAGGTATTATGTTGCCGATCGATTTCCTTTATTTCACCTTTACCAAACACAGGATGTTCAACCTGATCCCCTATTTGGTAACTATCTCCCCTACAGCGATAACTTGTACCACAATTTCTGGCATTATTTTCAGCTTTTGTAAATTTTTTGCCAAGACGGATAATCTCTTCATCAGCAATTTCCGATAGAAACCTAGATGGAACATTAACCCTACCATCGCCTTGTATCTCTGAATCGCTGAGATTGAGAGCTCTTTTAGCCCTTGTAATTCCTACGTATAAAAGTCTTCTTTCTTCTTCTAGAGCCCAATTTTGGTTTTGTTCTAGAGACCTATAATTGGGAACAACTCCATCTGTAAGGCCGATGATAAATACATAAGGAAACTCTAGACCTTTTGAAGCATGAAGTGTCATCAGTTTTACAGTATCTCGCTTGGAAACTAAATCTAGGTTTGTGTAAAGAGCAACCTGTTCTAAATATTCTTGTAAGCTAACTTTTTCTTTAGCTTCCTTTTCATAGATAATGACTGAACGTTTTAATTCTGCTAGATTATCTAGACGCTCTTGATCACCATCGTTTTGCAACAATCTTTCATAACCACTCTCATTTAACAAGCCTTGAAGAATATCAGATACCTTTTCTTCCTTAGGAACACGATATTTTTCGATCAAACCAACGAATTCTTTGGCTCTTGTTTCTTGAAAAAGATGGTGGTTAAGATATTCTTGTAATGTTTCATAGAGCGTCTTTTTCTCTTGGTCTGCCTTATCCTGAAGAAATGCCATTCTCTTTTTACCGATACCCCGGCTTGGTAAATTAACAACCCTTTTAAAAAACATGTCACTTCCATTGGCAACCATCTGCAGGTATGCTATGGCATCTTTTATCTCTTTGCGTTGGTAAAACTGTGTCCCACTATAAATTGTGTAGTCGATATTCGCACGAACTAGTACCTGCTCAATGTTGCGAGATTGATAATTGGCACGGTAAAGAATAGCAAAATCACTATTCTTTACTTTACTGTTTTCTTTTAGCTTCGTAATCTCATTTACTACCCAATTCATCTCTTTTTCTTCATTTGGAGCGTGATAATGAATTGCTTTGGGACCATTAAAATTTATTGTATATAGATCTTTAGGTACTCGTGCCATATTATAAGCGATCAAAGAATTACCTACATTTAATATCTGCGGTGTAGACCGATAGTTTCTGCTTAAAATAAAGGTCTTGCAGTTTGGGTAAATCTTGTCAAAATCCACTAAAAAACCGGGCTTAGCCCCACGCCATTCATATATTGTTTGATCAGGATCACCAACAACAAATAGGTTCTTGTTTAACTTAACTAGTTGAGAAATAAGTGTAAACTCTCTCTGACTTGTATCTTGAAATTCATCTACCTGAACATAATGGAGCTTTTTCTGCCATTTGTATAAAACATCTTCAAAGCGTGAAAAAATAACCAACACAAAATTAATCAGATCATCAAAATCTAGAGCATACGCTTTTTTTTGTTTAGCCAAATATCTGTGGAATATTGCATCTGAATCAAAAAGATCACCTTCAGCTTGGCCTTGTTCTCTAGAGTTAGCTGAATTTTCTTCATCACTATCAGCTAAAAAACGCTCAGAATACTCATCTGCAACACCAATCAATTTATCTACATAGCACGTAGACGATTTAAGTTGGCTGATCTTCTCGCTTTCTTTTTTAAAAGTTGAATCGCTAAGTGTCATCCCTTGTTCTTCAAATATCTCTCTTAAAATTTCTTTTTGATCACTTTGATCGATAATGAGAAAGTTTTGGGGGAATTTTAAGTGATGAATATCTTCTCGCAAAACCCTAACACAAAAACCATGATATGTAGTTATTAATGCATTATCATAACCTTCTCCTGCAATTCCCCTAATACGTTTTTTCATCTCGCCGGCTGCTTTATTAGTAAAAGTTACACACAAAACATTTGCAGGGCTAATGCCTAAACATTTTGTTATATAGGCATACCTATGGACTAAGACCCTTGTTTTACCGGTTCCTGCTCCTGCTATGGTACATACATAGCCTTCGGTTTCTAAGACAGCCTTTTTCTGTTCCCGATTCAATTCACCGAGAAGCTCTTTGCTATAGTCCATACTATGTCCCCCATGTTGATCTTTTTCATTTATCTTCTCAAAAAGCTCTTGTTTTGACCGCAAAAACTTATTTACCCATCTAAAAATTCCCAAAAATTTTCCTTATAACGATTGGATCTTCTTAACTGTTATATTTTATACCCCATAGAAAATACCTCTTTATAAATTAAATGGGCCTCTATGAATTAGAGGTAAGTTTTACCTTTAGAGTTTTTTGCTAAAATGACAAAAAGAATGAAGGATTCACTATATTTAGGTTGAAGAAGTTTTCAAGAAAAGATTGTTGTAAGGAGGAAAAGTTGTTTTGTTAAAATGTCTACTTCTTATTGTCATGTTAATTACTTCACTGCATGCTCAGTCTACAACCATTGAAATCTGGCAAGCCACAACAAATGAATCTATCGCTGTTATGAATTCACTTATCGAAGAACATTTTACTCCCAATACTGGCATTAAGGTAAATGTCACCAATATCCCAGGTGGTACTGAACAATGGAATAAGGTCCTTTTAGCTATGGCAACAAATGATACACCTGATCTTGCTATTATTGGCTCAGAGTGGCCATTAGAGTTTGGTATCCGCGGCGGACTTGTTGATATGAAAGCTATGTTTGGCAAAGAATATGATGAACTGTTTAGCCAAGCTTTTCCCGGACTTAACGAATCTCTTGATTATTACAATACTGGCTTTGGTATAAATTTTAGTTTTGGCCAAACTTTAACATTTTATCGCACAGATATCTTTGCTGATAATGGTTGGTCTGTCCCTCTTAGCTGGGACGATGTCCACGATTTACTTCCTAAAATGCAAGCTAAAAATATGAATATTGGCTCCTCGTCTTGGTATTTAGTACCTGATTGGTTCGGAGCATATATTTTTATGTGGCAAAACGGAATCCGCGAAGTTAACCAAGAAAGAACCAAAACTACTTGGGATTCACCTGAAGCCATTAAAGCATTTACTGAATTTACAGAGCTTTTTACTAAGCACAAGATCCCTCAAGAGAGTATTCCTTTTGTAGAAGCCTTTACACGAGGAGACTATCCTTTTGTTGTCGGCATTAGTTGGGATTATCCAAACCTCTATCTTGGAGCCCCAACTCTTAAGGGAAAATGGGATCTTGCAATGACTCCAGGAACCAAGCAGAAAGATGGAACTATAAATCATGCTGCTTATATTGGTGGCAACCCCTATGTAATGTTTAAAGATTCAAAGAACAAAACCGAGGCTTGGGAATTTTTGAAATGGTGGTTACGTGCAGATACTCAACAAAAATACTCAGAAATTCTTTGGAATCAACTTAAGCTTTTTACTCAACCTGCCAATATGCAAGCATACAATAGTCTTAGTTATCTTCCCGATAATCACAAAAAAATCCTTAATGAACAAGCTAGAGTTTCTAAGGCACCTTTGTTTGCCTTAGGCCTTGTTATTAGTCAACGATATTTGACTAATGCAGCTAGAAGTGTTGCTATAGCTAATGCTGATCCAGAAGACGAGATGAGAAATGCTGCTAAGTTAGCCAATCAAGAGATGGAAAGAAAGCAAAAAGAATATGATCGTTTTATTAAGCAATTACTTGCTCAAAGATGATTAAAACCCAAGAAGCAAGGAAAGATAGTCTAACTACCTTTCCTTGCTTCTTTTATCTTTAAATCCTTTCTTAAGAGCGTCTTCTTATTAACTTACTACTCTAGCACTCAAGTATATCTAGGTCTTTAATTGTTATCGTTTTGGCGTCATATTCTAGCAAACCCTCTTTTCTCATTTTATTTAGTTCTCGAGAAAGTGATGGCCGTTGTACACCAAATCTTTCCGCCATTTCCTTTTTTGTTAGGTTAAGTTTAATAATAGTGCTTTTTTGAATATGGTATTCGTAAGTCAAAAAACTAATAATACACTCCCTTATTGTTTTCAAAGAGATTAAATGTATCTTATCTGTTAATGTTACAGTCTTATCAGCAATAACCTCTATTAAACCAGTTAGAAAGCTTGCGTTTTCTTGGCAAAGAGCAAGGAGCAAATCTTTTTTTATTGATAGCAAAACAACACTTTTTTTGGCAATAACAGTCATAGGATATCTATTTTTGCTCGAAAACATTAGACTTGCTCCCATTATCTCGCTTGGCAATAACACTGAAATCTCTAGGATCTTGCCGTTTTCATCTATTTTCTGAACCGACACTTGCCCTGTTAAAACAACATCCATACTATTACATATTTCATTTTGAAAGTAGATCACTTCGTTTTTATTATAATTTTTTATCTGCAATTGGCTTGAGTTAAATATCCATGCTAGCTCCTCTCTTGTTAAACTTTTAAACAGACTAATAGAAGCAAGAGCATCTATATACTTTTCTTTACTCATTAACCAAATCACCTCTAATTAGTAACCATAGTTACTGCACATCATGTTACAAACAATTATACTAGAGAAAACATAAAGAGAATCGTTGCTTGTCTTATCTTTACAGATTCGTGTTCTAACTCAATCCTACTAGAAAACATTGTAAAGATCTTTCATTTTTTACTTCTCCTTTGAAAATACAATAACCTATTAAGCTTAAGCTTGCGATTCTCAAAAAGGAGTGCATAAGGGTATAATGGGTAAATACAGAAAATGGATCCAAGCATTAACCTTAATAATCTTTGGAGCCCTTGTCTTTTTAGGCAAAATGAAATTATGGATGATGGTCTTTTTTGCTAGTTTATTTTTATCATCTATTGCCGGTAGATTCTATTGTGGTTATTTATGTCCCATTAACACCTGTATGGAAGTAATCGACGAAAACGCTGCTAAAAAAGGCAAAAAACGAAGGAAGACACCTTCTTGGTTGAAAAACGATTATATTAGAATAAGTATTTTAGTTGTTTTCTTAGTGATTATGGGCTTTGTTTTCGCGACAGGAAAAAAACTCCCTGTTTTAGTTATTCTGTTTTTTCTAGGATTAATCGTCACTATCTTCTACGAACCTAGCTTATGGCATAGATACCTTTGCCCTTACGGAACTCTTCTAGCGTTTTTTTCTGCTTATAACAAAAAAGGATATGAGATAGATAAACGTAAATGTATAAAATGTGGCATATGTGTAAAAGTCTGTCAAGCTGATGCTGTAAATTGGCCAAAGCAAAACCAATTTCCAGAAATCCAAAAAAACTTATGTCTAGTTTGTGGTAAATGTGAAAAAGCTTGCCCCCAAGAAGCTATTTCCTTTACCTCTAACACTAAGAGCAAAAAAAGAAATATAAATGATGTAACAAGCAAATGTCCTTAAAGACTCTTAGTAATAGCCAATACTAGGAGCTTTTTGATAAATATTTCAGTACATGTACACTAGATCTCTCATGATACCTCAGTTAAGTGGAATTGTTTTTCTGCCTTCAATAGGTTTTTTTGTCATTGTAGCCAATACTACCTTCTTTTTTCGTACTCCCTACTAGTCTAGAACTACACAAACCATATGTACAAAAAAGAGCCTTCTTAAGAAAGAAAAGCAGAGGCTCTTTTAAGATCGAAGTATAAAATGGTAGCTGTAAAATCTTGGTAAAACTCGTTTTTCTAACCTGTTTACCAAGAAGCTTACCAAAGAGGCCAACAAATGGACCTAAAACCTTTTTTATATTCTTGAGGAATGTCTCGTGCTTTTTCAAAAGCAATTATCTTCATAGTCTTAAGGTCAATTAAAAAATAATGTCCTGATGCAGTAAGGTAGATTTTATCTTGAAACATTTGTGCTCTATCTACATCAACTAAAAGAGTTTGACCACTTGCTCTATCAACTAAAATAGAATGACGTATACCTAGTGAACCATCGTTAATAATGGCTAAACGGCCCCCTAGCCATTCTGTGTTTGGATTATAATCCCACACGGCAAATAATAGAACTGGTATTGCTTGCCAAAAAACCCAAACGAGAGGGAAATCATCAAAAGCTTCTGGTAGGGCTACCCCTGCATTTTCTCCAATTTCTGCAAACCACCTCATCATGTCTACCGCATCTGGAAGTACCCAAATAACCATAGCTGCAGACATACCTAATGCTAAAAACAGATTAAAAGTTCTTCTTCTAACTCGAGACTTAAATGGAGCAGTTATTGTTACCAGTTTAATAATTACTATCATAGAAAGAATTATAACCATGTGCTTCGCTCCTTAAGAGATATTATGATCTATCTATGAGACTACAGTCATTATATCGTTCTTTGGCCCTTTTAACATTTTTTTGGCGAAAAAAAGAAACACCGCTATGCTTGAAATTACATAGCGGTGTTTTCTTCCCCATTTCACACATCTCCACAAAGACTGGTTTTTAAGATAAATCTTATCAGTATTTGTAAACTAACTCTATATAATGATCATAGATTTTTGAGTTCACATGATGTTGAAAACTAGCATCCTCAGGGTAGATTCGGTAAAGTAACTCCTCAAGGTCCTCTGGGGTTTTGATTTCTAATAAATTCTTTTCAAGTTTCCTATCTAAGGATCTAGCCATTTTCGTCACTCCTCTGTTTTAGAATGCCAAAATACCTCTAAAACATGTAAAGCACATTTTTTCTTGGTCATAAATCCATAGATGTTGTTGAACAGAACACTTTACCTATAATATTATTACCCTTTTTATTTTTGTTAAAAACATTTTTCCCATAGCAGTTAAATCAAATCTTACTCATCTAGCTTGACATCACTACCGCTATATTTCATTTTACTAGCTATAAAGAAATCTCAAGTAAACAACTAGCATCGTTTATTGTAGTAATTATAACACAGAATTGTATGGTTATAAACTACATTCCCTAAAAGATAAGATAATAGTCCTGATCCACAAAAACAAAAGGGCTCTTTGCCCTCTTGCCAATTTTATTCATTATTTTTAACATCGACTTGTTGCTTTTTGGGTGCCACTTCTGCAAACGGATCTTTTGTAGCTAGGTTTTTCATTTTTAGTATGCTTTTAGATATAAAACTTAGTACAACAAAACTTACTCCTAGAACAAAAAAGATCACTGGCATAAGTAACTTCGAAATATCGATCTTTTCAAGTTCTACAACATTATCGACTGTCACTAATTGAATACTGCCACCTTGAATAAGTAACATTATACTACAAAAGATAAATAACAGACCTAGCCCGAAGGATATTTGTGACGACACTGTTTTCCTTCTAACCATAGCAACAATAGTAATAACTGCAATAACAACTAAAGCTATGATTAAGTAAATCAATTGTATTGATCCTCCATATATCTTACCTTTTGCCTGTTTGAATCTATTTTGCCTTAGTTTGTACTGTGATTAATTCCTGTTACAGAGTTATTAAACTTCTTTTGACTACCACCTAAGCATATAGGATAACTTACACCTGCTTCAAACATACGAATTGCTTCTACTTTAGCAGTAAAAGACAGATTTGAATTGTCATCTTGCCAAACAAGCTTTTGACCTGGGTAGAGTCTTAGATACCTTAGGGATACTCTTCTAGGAAGCATTAAGTTGTGTTTTGGGTTTGTCATAATAAAGTTCTTACAACGATTTACGCCACAATCTGAACCAAAAATTATCGACAAATAATTCACTAAACTGGTTAGAGTCATATCATCACGCACTCTAATTCTACGCCAGTTAACCGGTTTAGTCCCCCCAATGTCTATGCGTAGTTGCACGACAGCGGGACTCATAAATATCACCCCGAATCGTTTTTATAAAACCTTTGTATAGCAAATTCATTTTTTTCGCAATTATCCTTCTAACTATAAGAACATGGCATATACCGGATAAAATCTTCATTAGCCAAGCAAAAGCTGCTAAATAATTCCTTTATCAACTGCATCTTATCACACTACCCTACCCATTTCTAGATCATGTGTTTCTCTGCTTCCCTTAGCTTATTAACCATCGTGAAACTTAATAATTCTTATCTTATTCAACAAGTTGGAATCAGATATTTGCCTCTTTTATTGTCTCACTTATTATCTCAATTAGTTTTTGGTCAAGTTGAATATCTCCAGGTAAATTAGATGATGTCAGAAGTAGACTAGTTGCATTGAAAATGTCCTTGGCAAATTGTACTAATGGTTGATGTAATACAAGTGGTGATAGCTCTGCTACTATCACTTTGCCAATAAAACCTGTGTAGATCTGATCTTTATAAGGACTATATTCTTTAATTGTAAAATATGGTGAATGAAAACTAGCTAGAAAAGAAGCATCTGTAGTTTGCCGGTAATAATCATCTACTTTCCCAAAAACAAGAGGAACTACACCTATAAGTTCTGGTCTTTTTTCAAAAATACCGCGATTCAAGCTTTCAAGAGCTAACTCAGCACAGATAGCTGGTTCTAAGTCTTCTCTATTTTCAGGAAGAAAGGCTTGCCACAAAAGAGCATTATGCATATAACCATTTTTCAAGGTAGACATATAACCATATATATTGTAATAGCCCTCGATAAGGGACCAATCAAGAGCAGCTTCGATGAATCTGCCTTTTACCTCTCTGCTACCATATTTAGCGACGCATTGCCACAATGGCCAAAATAGATTTTGTTTTTCGCCACGTGTGGATTCAAATAACTCGTTAATCATTTCTTGCATAAATATTAGACAGTATAAAGCTTCTTGATTAGTCTCTGTTGTAGTAACAAAATCTTCTCGCCAATCTACATAATTTTTAAATGATCTATCACAGTTATTAGTAGAAACAGCATCTTTTATCTCCCTAATTACTTTTATAACCTCAACATCATTACGAAAACTTGGCACAAGCTGTCTAGCTAAGTAAGTAAAACTAGCATCCCCTACAAGCATTATGTCACTAGCGTTCTCAAGGTTCGTAAACTTAACATCGTAAAACCAAGCGTAAGGAGACTGCACTCTCTTAAATCCTTTGTTAGAGAAGTCACTTACTTTTTCTTTTGGATTTTCATGAAGTGGATAACCAGTAAAATACCGTTTAAAAGGCCTAATGCCAGCTTTTGCAAGCTGTTCGCCGCTTAAAAAACCTACCTTTGTCTCAATAATGTCGTAATAACTAAACTCATTTGGTATATCTTTTAATGTAAGCCTCTTCTCACTAACAGATAAACTAATCTCCTCTATGCTATTAACTAAATCTTTTGATAGCACTATTTCACTCTGAGGCAAAAGTAATGTTTTGAGTTTTTCATCTGAAGCTAAAGCAAAAGGTTTTAATAATGGCCACTCATTTTGCAAAAACTTTGTTAGTCGTTCACCTCGAAAAACCTTTATGCCTGATTCATGAAGATCTAATTGCAAATATTCTGGAGACACGCCAAAATACAACCCATTATTTAATTGAACAAAGCCAAGAGGTGAATATATTTCTTTAATTAAAGCTGGATTCGTCAGCCAGGTTATATCAAAAGATAAGAAATCTTTATCTGCTTCTAATAGACTTACTTTTAGTAATGAACTAAGCTCTGCCTCAACTCGAAAACTATTACCAAATCTCCTTGGCCATGTCGATGCTGTAAGAAGAAACTCCTTAGCCTTGCTAATAGGGATATTTTCTTTTTTAAGCCAATATAGATCTTCACTTGAAAGATCAAACAAAGGAATAATCTTATCAAGTAAGTCTGACCCTATAATCTCTCGTTTGAAGGAAAAAATGTTTTGATCATAAGTATAAATAATAACAGAGCCATCTTCTCTTAAAGGATTGTCATTCATTTACCCTTCACCAACCCCTCACCACTCTATCTTAGTATACAGAGAAAGCGGGCTTGCACCCGCTTTTTTTATCCTAGTTTCTAATAAGCTCATTGGCTTTAGCTCTTTTCTTTTTCTGCTCCATCTGCCCTATCTAAGATAACATTTCTCACGGTCTCGCAAAGCCCAGTATACACTAGTGTAAGAACTAGTGATGCAACAATTGTCAGTATCCAAATCCACACTGAAGCCCACGAACCTTTATTAAGTCTTTGAAACCAAACCCAAAAACTTAATCCTAGCACTAAAGCAACAAAAGCATTAGAGTAACCATAAGCCATTTCAAAACCTAAAAATTGCAGAGTAACACTTCCCAAACCTTCGCGAAACATATTAAGAAACCCAGAGATAAGCAGCCATACTAAACAAATCTGTAAAAATTCCTCAACAGAATTGATATTGCTTTGGCTAATATCGATTATCTCGTTGGCTATTTCTATATTATTCCAAAAAAACTCCTTGTAAGCAAAAGCACCTAAGATATATAAAAACACTACTGCTTCTACTAACAAAGCCACTATTACACCAGATAAAAAAGAGATCCATAATTTTTTAACTAAAGGATAATGAAACCATGTTTTCTGAATCTCTGATTGAGGCATTTTCTTCCCTCCCACACCTATTGGAGGTATATTTGAACTTAAGCAACAAAGGAAAAGTTTTCTTACCTTAAATTTCTCTAATTAACGTATGTTTCCTTTTTAATTATTATTTTTATTAATTCTGTTGCCTAACTCTAAAGTATCATAATTGATTTTCTGACTTTCTAACAAAAATATCCAAATTAAAATTAGTTGGTATAAGATGGCATAACTAAGAAATTATGCCATCCTATACAATGTTATTTAACCTTTTATATCTCCAAAGCCAATTTTTTATTAAAGATATTCCCTTAAAAGCATTTTTATAAACGAATATGTATTTTTGACGCACATACCCCCTCTATATTATTGATTCTCCATTTGTTCCGCTTTTTCTTTTGGACTTTTTATACTTTTATATCTTACCACAACTGTAGTCGTAACAATAGCGCATAGCGCTTTGATCTATGATAATTTTATTTATAACATGTTTTCTACTAATCCACTGTCAATACTACTGCTGATTCAATACGAAAAAACACTCAGTTCAGTGATTTTGGCTTCAACAAAACTTGACATCAAAGAAAAACCTCCATCAAAAACTGCACCTTCTGTTTTATCTTCGGCATCAAGTATCTTTCTGTAGTTTCTTTCTGTAGTTGGCCTCATATATATCATTATCTTCTCGTTTTTGGCAAAGATAACATATTCATATTCTGCTTTCATTTTTGCATTAGAAGTTAAAAACATCGGTTTAACTATCTCTTCGTATTTGTTCCATGCCCCTTCATACCTAGCAAAATATGTTTGTGAACCATCTAAAGCAGGGACACTAAAGCAATACCCATTAAAACCTGGCTCTGTAGTTCGAAAAAGAAAACGAAAAGCATAGTAGAGATCAGCCTTATCTATGGTTACTTTAGCTCGAAGAACAAAGTTTGCAAAACTATCATCATAGAATATAACTGTTTCTGAACCACTAGATACTGTAATTGTTTTCTCTTCTATTTGCCAAATATCTGGGCCACTTATTTCAAAATCATCGCTACTGTAAGGGGCTCCATAGTATAATTTATTACTAAATTTCATCTCATTAGCTATTGGCAGTTCACTACTTAGAGCTAACCATTTAACTGTAACAATCTTTTTACCTGTTGGAACTTCAAAGGTCACATTACCAAGTTCATCTGCAAAGAAAATCTCACCATCAACATGTACCTCAGCATAAGGTGCACTATTGCCATCAGGAAGCAGTATCTGGGAAGAGATCGTTTCTGCTTGAATAATCAACGAAAAAGTCGCTAGCAATAAAACTACAGACAAAAACACCCTTTTGGTCACCTTTTTTACCCCCCTATTAATAGCTAATCGGTTAACATACTTACATTATTCTCCTTGCAAAAAAAAATTTCCTGCCAAGATAATCCTTATCCTTAGCAGGAACAAATAACTTAATTAATTTTAATATTCAGGTAATAGAAGAAAACCACTAATTTTGTCACATACTGTTTGAATCGGTGCTCTAGCAAACACAGAGACATTGCCTTTAATATCTCTTATCTCTGCCAAGCCACCACGATTAGCACAGATATTAACATCGCCAATAATCTCTTTTACCACAAGATCAAGTGATGCTTCACTATCAACTGTTACTATGCCAACAACTTGTTCAACTACTACCCTTCCGCCCACATCGCTAATCCAAACATCGCCATTTACTTCTTTTAGAATCATATTGCCTTCATTGTCTCTAACCCTTACTGATCCTTTTAGACCTGAAAGGTAGATCTCTTCACCTTTGGCACTAACATCAATACTATTAATGTTAAAAACCTTTACTTTATCATAAGCATCCCCTAGAACAAGATTCATCTTAGAGGGAATGATAATCTCTATCCTATAGTTGTCTTTACCTAGCTGGCTCAAACGTTCCCAATCAAATTCTAACCAT
>DUTE01000033.1 GCA_012842235.1 Bacillota bacterium | reverse complement strand
TTGGTAACCCATTATTTGCGTACCTCTATCACCTAAAAGGTAACCTTTGGTAAAATCTCGATTAAAGACTTCCCGTAATGTTATCTCAGCCTCTTTAGGATCGATCGATTTATCTAGAAGCGATCTATATGTTTTTGTTACAGTAGCAACATATTCAGGCTTTTTCAATCTACCTTCAAGTTTTAAAGAGTCGACTATTCCTTCTAATTTATCTAGTTCCATTCCTGTACATAGATCTTTTGTGCTTAAAAGGTAGTTGCCATCTAAGTTATACTCTTTGTTTTTTTTGTCTTTAAGAGTATATTTAAGGCGACAAGGCCCTGCACAGCGACCTCTATTACCACTTCTTCCGCCAATTAGACTACTCATAAGGCACTGTCCGCTATAAGCAAAACATAAAGCACCATGCCCAAAGGCCTCTATCTCTACTTGAGTTTTTTCTTTTATCTCTTTTGCTTCTTCAAGGCTTAATTCTCTTGCAAGCACTACTCTTTTAGCCTCTGCTTTTTTAATAAGCTTGATCCCTTCGGTATTATGCAAAGTCATCTGTGTTGATGCATGAAGTTCTAGATCTTTTAGTCTTTCTCCTAAAAACCAAAGACCTAAGTCTTGTATAATAACACCGTCTACACCTATATGGTGTAAAAAAGAAAGAAACTCAGACACGTCGTTTAGTTCTTCATTTTTCGTCAAAATATTAATCGTAACATAGATCTTGACCCCATGAACCTTACAATAATTCACTGCTTGAATAAGTTCTTCATTACTAAAATTATCTGCAAACGCTCTTGCACTGAACAATGTACCTCCAAGATACACTGCATCAGCACCGCTGTTTATGGCTGCAGTCAAGCTTTCAAAGCTCCCCGCAGGTGCTAATAGTTCAATTTTGCTATCTTGCATAAATACCTCTAGCCTCTCTTTTTTTACTTATCTCTTAAGTTATTATACCAAACAGTTTTCAATAAGCTCCTTTTTACAGGCAAATAGATGTAAAAGACGTAACAAACTAAAAAAACAGCCTCTTTTTGACCTTTTCTAGAGAATAGACTGCCTCTTGTTTTGTGTGATCAACAGTAGGTCCATATTTTATAAAGCCAAGTAGCTGATCCTTTTTAATAGGTGCTTCTAGTTGGTAGGGCACAAAATCTACAAATGGTTTAACACCTTTAGGAACAGCGACCCAAATATCATCTAAGACATAACCAACAACTAATTTTCTGGCTTTTTTGATGAAAATATCTGGGATTGTTTCAGCTTTAGCAACAAGTAAAACAGACTGGGTATTATCAAAACCCCATTGCAGAAGTCTAGCTGATTCTACCCAACGATTTCTACTGTTTAGTACAACTGCAATTAGCTGCCGACCATCTTTAGTTGCTGAAGAGACTAGACAAGCCCCAGCCATATTCGTTGTCCCTGTCTTGACGCCATCAGCACCCTCAAAAAGCCACAAAAGCTTATTTGTGTTCTTAAGATATTTGGCAAAAGACTGGCTCCAAGAGATCTCTTTTTCTTTACTAGAGACTATCTCCTGAAAAAGTGGATATTTTAGGGCATGAGCAGCTATTAAAGCTAAATCTGCAACTGAACTATAGTGTTCTTTATCTGATAGACCATGGGGATTAATAAAATGAGTGTTGGTGCAACCTAGCTCTTTTGCTCTTTTATTCATAAGTAAACAAAAATCTTTAACTGAACCAGAAACATGTTCTGCAAGAGCAATAGAGGCATCATTGCCTGACAAAAGTAATAAAGCCCATAAAAGCTCCTCAACAGTATATGTCTCACCTTCTTTTAATCCAGCTTTTGAGCCCCCTATTCTAGCAGCAGTTTTACTTACAGTAACAGTTTCATCTAATTTCGAACGCTCAAGAGTTAAGATGGCTGTCATGATCTTTGTTGTTGAAGCAGGAGCCCTCTCTTTGTGAGCATTTTTTGCATATAGTATAGTTTGAGCTTTGGGATCATATAAAAAACTCCGCCACAAATTCAAGCTT
>DUTE01000309.1 GCA_012842235.1 Bacillota bacterium | reverse complement strand
TACCATTTGAGATGCTAAAGGTAAATGGCATAATTGATATAGCAGCAAAAGCAGGAAGTGCTTCTGACATGTCGTCCCAGTTAACATCTCTGATGCTTTGCATCATCAATACACCAACAATAATAAGTGCCGGTGCTGTAGCTATTCCAGGTACTGCTTTAATAATTGGTGAGAAGAAAAGCCCAAAAACTAAAAACGCAACTGCTACTGTTAATGCTGTCAGCCCGGTTCTACCACCAGCTGCTACACCTGAAGCACTTTCAACATAAGTAGTGACAGTAGGTGTACCAGAGATAGCACCAAAACAAGTACCTACAGCATCAGCCATCATTGCTTTGTCCATTTTGGGAAGATTGCCTTCTTCATCAATCATATTTGATCTCTTGGCAACACCAATTAAGGTACCAATGGTATCAAACATATCGACAAAGAAAAATGCGAATATTACTTCAATTAAACCTGATGTGCCAAACTGTTTTAGCCCTCTAAAGTCAAGCTGGAAAAATGCTTCACTTGACCATCTAGCAAAGTCAGGAAGCGCAAAAACACCATCTGGTGCTGGTGCAACTTTAGTTAGCCAAGCTAAGACAGTTGTTGCAAACATACCAATTAAAATACTACCCTTTACATCTAAAACCATTAGTACTGCGGTTATAATAAGCCCAACAATTGCTAATATAGTTCCCGGATTGGTTAAATCACCTGCAGCCAATAGAGTTGCCTCATCAGCAACAATAATTCCTGCACCTTTTAACCCCAAAAAGGCGATAAAAAGACCAATACCTGCACCAATACCTGATTTAATATTGGGAGGTATTGCTCTAACAACAGCACTTCTTAAACCGGTAAGCGTTAATAAGATAAAAACTGCACCTGAGATAAAAACAGCTGCTAGGGCCTGTTGGTACGTAAAGCCCATACCCATTATTACCGTGTACACAAAGAAAGCATTAAGACCCATTCCCGGGGCTAATGCAAAAGGATAATTAGCAAAGGCAGCCATTAAAATGGTTGCAAATGCTGATGATATGACTGTTGCTATTAAAGCTGCATCAAAACTTACTGACCCTGTATCAGCTAACATTGATGGGTTGACAACAATGATATAAGCCATGGTCATAAAAGTTGTTAAACCTGCGATAATTTCAGTCCGTGTATCAGTCCCGTGCTCTTTTAACTTAAACAGATTCTCAAAAAAGCCTTCATTATTAGACGGACTCTGCTTGGATGTCTTTGTACTTGCCATTTTAGCAAATCCCCCTCAGTTATACTTGCAACAGATTGTGACCTTGTTCTCTCCTACCCAAAGAAACAAGGCCCATGAGTCTCCTGCTGCCAAACAGAAGAGCACGTCCTAATTTTAGCAAAGTTAACAATTGACGTCAAGTTAGTCGAAGTTTAACAATAGTAGAGATTCCCCCAGTTAAAACACTTGTTAATAATTACCTAGCAATATTAACTAGTTTCTAAAAGTTCTTCGCCCCTATTTGCACCTACCTCTTGCAGAGAAGAGACTAATTCATCATTTCCCAAACTTATTGTTAAATCAAGGGCACTAAACCCATTAAAAGCCATTTTATTTACCTCGGCTTTGTTTCAATTAATATTTTACATATATCGAGATGACCATTTTCTGCAGCAAGTATTAATGCAGTTTTGTCAGATCTATTTTCCACATTTAATTTAGCTCATTATTTTAGTAAGTACTGAACAGTATCGATAAATCCTTTTCTGCAAGCAATCATAAGTGGTGTGTCTAAGGTGCGGTTTACTGACAGGTTTCCCCCTCTACTATCCTCATTGCCTTCCTTCGGAACATCTAGATCTATTCCTACCCCTAAAAAAGACAGACAGGTTAAGGTGTAGCCCTACACCTTCCTGTCTGTCTTCAAATATACAAGCATTAAGCTTTCTTACTCACCTTCGTCGTAGCCGACAGTTCTTAGGCGTGCTAAAGCTCTCTCTAAAGCAAGCTTTGCTCTTAAAACATCTATATCTTCACCACTAAGAAGTCTTTCTTCAGCTCTTTGCCTAGCTCTAAGAGCTCTATCAATGTCTATATCAGACGCAAATTCTGATGCATCAGCTAGAAGCTGAACTTCGTTGTTGAGTACATGTAAGAAACCACCTGTGCAAGATAAACGTTCAAATTCTTCTGTCTTTTCTTTGCGTACTTTTAAGACACCAGGCTTTAACGAAGTAATAAAAGCAGTATGGTTAGCTTGTATTCCCAGTTCACCCTCTGAACCAGGAACGATAGCCATTTCGACCTCTTCATCAAAAACCACTCGCTCAGGGGTGACGATTCTCAGTCGAAAAGTACTAGCCATTATACTGATGCCCCCATATTCTTAGCTTTCTCTTTAGCCTCATCAATATCGCCAACCATATAGAAAGCTTGTTCTGGGAGGTCATCATGGCGACCCTCTAATATCTCTTTAAAACTTCTTATAGTGTCAGAAACAGGCACGTAACGACCACTTTGACCAGTAAAAGCTTCTGCTACAAACATTGGTTGAGACAAGAATCTTTGAACTCTTCTTGCCCTACCAACTAATACCTTATCTTCATCAGAAAGTTCGTCCATGCCTAAAATAGCGATAATATCTTGCAACTCTGTATAACGTTGTAAGATCTCCTGTACCGCACGGGCAACTTCATAATGCTCGCGACCAACAATTCTTGGGTCAAGTATTCTCGAAGTTGAACTCAATGGATCAACAGCTGGATAGATACCCAAAGCCGCAATGCGACGCTCAAGATTAGTTGTCGCATCAAGGTGAGCAAACGTAGTAGCAGGGGCAGGATCAGTGTAGTCATCTGCTGGCACATAAATAGCCTGGATTGATGTGATAGAACCTTTATTTGTAGAAGTAATTCTCTCCTGCAATGCTCCTACTTCAGTTGCTAGAGTTGGTTGATAACCAACAGCCGAAGGCATACGACCTAAAAGAGCAGAAACTTCCGAACCAGCCTGAATAAAACGGAAAATATTATCAATAAATAACAAGACATCTTGATTTTGCTCGTCACGGAAATATTCTGCCATTGAAAGCGCAGTAAGGCCTACTCTAAGTCTCGCTCCAGGTGGTTCATTCATCTGGCCGAAAACTAAAGCGGTTTTATCTAAAACACCAGATTCTTTCATTTCTAGATAAAGTTCATTACCCTCTCTAGTTCTCTCACCTACGCCAGCAAAAACCGAATAGCCGCCATGTTCAAAGGCTACATTTCGAATAAGTTCCATAATCAAAATGGTTTTGCCAACGCCAGCACCACCAAATAGGCCAATTTTTCCTCCCTTAGGATAGGGAGTTAACAAGTCAACAACCTTAATACCTGTTTCAAGGATCTCGGTTGATGTCTTTTGTTCTGCAAGAGGTGGAGCTGGTCTGTGTAACGGATATTTTTTATCTGTCCTAACCTCTCCTGCTTCGTCAATTGGCTGACCAATTACATTGAATATTCTCCCAAGCACCTCTTCACCTACAGGAACCTGAATTGGTCCACCTGTATCTATAGCTTCAATACCTCGTTTAATGCCATCTGTAGACGAGAGGGCGACACAACGAGCAGTATAGTTGCCTAGGTGTTGGGCTACTTCAGCAGTTATTTCCCGACCATCACTAACAATGATAACTGCATTGTATAGATCAGGTAATTTACCAGGTTCAAATTCTATATCCACAACAGGCCCAATAACCTGTGTAACTTTTCCTTTATTCATTAGCCAAACCTCCTTACCCATCAGCTGAGAGCTTCAGCACCACCAACAATCTCAGAAATCTCCTGAGTGATGGCTGCTTGTCTAGCCCGATTATACTGCAGCGTTAAACTAGCTATCATCTCTTCTGCATTTTCGGTTGCATTATCCATAGCTGTCATACGAGCTCCTAGTTCACCAGCATGATTTTCTACTAACCCACCATAAACCTGTGTTATTAAATAACGTGGGATAAGAGTGTTTAATAATTTGTTTGGAGATGGCTCGTATAAATATTCTTCATGTCTGATACCTGAGTTCTGGTTATTGGTAAAATTATCTAGCTCTGCAGGAAGTAATCTAACTATTTTTGGCTCCTGTGTCAAAGGGCTAATATAGCGACTATATGCTAAATAAACGGCATCAAATTCTTCTTTGTTATACCGGTTAATAAGATCAAGAACAATATTTTGAACTAAATGAACATCAGGGGTATCACCTGCTAAAAACCCTTGATTGAGTAAAGGATAATCCCTAAATGCTAGGTAATCTCTACCCTTTCGCCCAATAGGTAAAAATACTGCACCTTTCCCTTTGCTGTGTTCAAGAACCGTACGCATTATATTAATATTAAAGCCTCCACACAGACCTCGATCAGCAGTTATTACCACATAACAGACTCTATTTTCGTTTCTTATCTGCAAAAGAGGATGATCCAAATTCTCTGATCTTTCCATGATATTAGCGAATACTTCTTTCATGGTCATTGAATAAGGACGAGAATCTTGGACTAGTCTTTCTGCTCCTTTGAGCTTGGCTGCAGCAACCATTTTCATGGCTCGGGTAATCTGCTCGGTGCTTTTAACGCTGCGAATTCGCCTCTTTATATCACGCATACTTTGCACCTAAATTCCCCCTATCTGCTAGATGGAATAAATTCCTTACCAAACTCCACTAGTGCCTTTTTTAATAGTTCTTCCGTTTCTTCTGTTAGATCTTTTGTCTCGTTTATGGAACTATATATCTGTGGGTAAAGATCTTCTATATATTTGAGCATCTCTTGTTCGTATCTATTAATATCAGCAAGTTTCAGATTATCCAAATAACCATTGTTTGCAGCATAAACAATAGCGACCTGTTTTGCTACAGGCATAGGTTCGTATTGATCCTGTTTGAGAATCTCCATAATTCTCTCGCCACGAGCCAATAATTCTTTTGTAGTCTTATCAAGTTCTGAGCCAAACTGCGTAAAAGCTTTGAGCTCATCATATTGAGACAGATCTAGCTTAAGCGTACCTGCGACTTTTTTCATTGCTTTGATTTGTGCTTTACCACCAACACGAGAAACTGAAATGCCAACGTTGACTGCAGGGCGGAAACCTGCAAAGAAGAGATCACTCTCTAAGAAAATTTGGCCATCAGTAATGGAGATAACGTTGGTAGGAATATATGCAGATACATCTCCTGCTTGTGTTTCAATTATCGGTAAAGCCGTCAGTGAACCCCCACCTAAACTCTCATGGAGCTTAGCTGCTCTTTCCAAAAGCCTTGAGTGAAGGTAGAAAACATCACCTGGGAAAGCTTCTCGTCCAGGTGGACGTCTAAGAAGCAGGGACATGGCACGGTAAGCCACCGCATGTTTTGAAAGATCATCATAAATGATGAGAACATGCTTTCCTTGATGCATAAAGTGTTCACCCATAGCACAACCAGCATATGGGGCAATATATTGTAGCGGTGCACTTTCACTAGCTGTAGCTGCAACGACAATAGAATAATCCATTGCGCCGAATTCTCTCAATTTGCCTACTACTGAGCTAACAGTAGATGCTTTCTGCCCTATAGCTACATAGATACAGATAACATCCTGTCCCTTTTGGTTGATTATAGTATCTACTGCTAGTGCAGTCTTACCAGTCTGTCTATCACCAATAATTAGCTCACGTTGGCCTCTGCCAATAGGAAACATTGCATCTATGGATTTAATACCAGTTTGAAGTGGTTCGGACACTGGCTCTCTTTCGATAATACCTGGAGCCCTATTTTCTACTGGACGAAATTCGTCTGTATCTATTGGGCCTTTTCCATCTATAGGTATACCCAAAGGATTTACTACACGCCCTAATAATTGCTCACCTACGGGTACTTCAACAATACGATTCAACCTACGTACTGTTGCACCTTCTCGTATACCAATGTCTGAGCCTAGAAGCACTGCACCTACATTATCCTCTTCGAGATTGAGCACCATACCATAAACTGGTGTACCATCATGTTTCATAAACTCTAATAGCTCACCGCTCATAGCATCGCTTAAACCCCAAACTCTAGCAATACCGTCTCCAACTTGAAGTACTGTACCTTCATCAGCTAAGCTGAGGTCTCCTCGAAAGTTTTTAATGCGTTCTTGGATTACTGAGGTAATCTCTTCAGGACGTAAACTCATTGACTATCACCTCTGCTTCTACCTTTCTGCTCTAAAAGATCCCGTTTTAACGACCTTAGCTGGTTGGCTATTGAACCATCTATCACTTGATGACCAATTCTTACCTTCATACCACCAATCAACTCCGGTGTTGTTTGAGTAGAAAGATCAATGGGTCTGTTAGTCACTTTTTCAAGTCTAACTTTGAGTTCTTTCTCTAAATCTTCTTCTAGCGGATAGGCAGTTTCTACGTGAACAGCTACCCTACCGCGATAAAGATTAGCTTCACGATTATAGACATGTCTAATCTCTTTAAGCTCCTGCCAGCGTTTTTTTTCTATTAGTAAACATAGAAAGTTAAGCATTTCAGGAGAAAAATGTGCAAACAGTTTCAAAATTACTTCTTGTTTTTCTTCTGGTCGGACTTTGGGAAAAGATAGGTAGGTCTCTAACTCTTCATTTTTGTCAAGGTATTCTTCTATCTCTTCAAGTTCTTTTTCAAAAATGTCTAACATTTCATTTTGAGCTGCAAAAGATGCGAGAGCCATGGCATATCTGAGTGCAACCTCATTAGTGTACATTGACTTCTCCCACCTTGTCTATGAACTTTTCAACTAGTGCCCTATTTAGCTCAGTATCCATATTTTCGTTAATAATCTGGGATGCAGCCAAAACAGCCAGTTCAGCAACTTGTTTTTTCAGATCCTCTTCTGCTTGAATCTGGCTTTGTTTGATTTCCCAATCCGCCTGTACTTTGATCTTTTTGGCTTCTTCTTTCGCTTCTGAGACAATCTGCTCGCGTTTTTCTAGGCTTTGTCTTTCTGCACGAGAAAGAATTGCCCGAGCCTCATCTTCGTAGCCACGGATTTTGTCTTCATATTCTATTAGAAGCTCCGCTGCTTTTTTCTTCTTAGCTTCAGCTTCATTAAGAGAATCGGCAATATACTTGGCACGTTTGGCCATATATTCTGAAGCAGGCTTCCAAAAAAGCCTGGAAAGTATAAATACCAGCAAAAGAAAGTTTGCCATTTGGATAATCCAAATAGAAAAGTCTAATCCCATTATGCCGTCCTCCTTTATTATTTATGGGGAGGCATGGCCTCCCCATATCTGTCCGCATTAAACACCAAGATAACCCAATAGCGGATTAAAGAATAAGAGAGCCAAAGCAAAAAATAAACTATAAATACCAGTAGTTTCTGCAACTGCTTGGCCTAGAAGCATTGTTCTAACAATAAGTCCTTGACTCTCTGGTTGTCTTGCTACGGCCTCACAGGCTTTACCGGCAGTATAACCTTCACCAATTCCTGGGCCAATACCAGCAATCAAAGCGATGCCACCACCTATGGCTGATCCACAAAGAACTATAGCTTTAGCAAATAATGGGCCAATTTCAAAAGGCATGAAAATTCCTCCTTAATTTTATTCCTTAATACTAATGTATGCCATTGTTAAAGATGCAAATATTAGCGTCTGAATAACGCCTGAAAACAAATCGAAATACAAGTGGAAAGGTTGAGCTAAGAAAAACACATACCAGATTTTAACTAACGCATTATAGATGATGGTCATAATTAAATAACCTGAAAGAAGGTTGCCAAATAGACGGAAACAAAGCGAAAATGGAGTTGATATTTCGCTTATTAGGTTTAGAGGCAACATCATAGGAAAAGGTTCAATAAAACCTTTAAAATAACTACCTACTCCACCTTCTAAGGCTTTAGCTTGGATAAGAATAAATGTCAAAAGAGCTAAAGCAGCTGTTGTATTTAGATCACTTGTTGGTGGCCGTAATCCTAAAAGTCCCGAAAGATTTGCAACAATAAGGAAAATCATGAGAGTTCCCATGTAAGGAATATATTTTCTGTTATGCTCTCCCATACTGTCGACAACAAGGCCTTCAACTAATTCATAAAGAGCCTCAGCCAAATTCTCCGCACCTTCAGGAGGCTTGTTTATTGGTCTATTTTTAAATAAACGCCCACCAAGATATCCTAAAATAGTTAAAAATAACATGATACCCCAGGTAATAACGATACTATCAGTTATCTTAATGGTCTCAAACAAGGTAAATAAAACATTGCCACCAATATTAACTTCCATTGTTTTCACCTCTTTTCTCAAGCCCAAAGATACCGACACCCTCGAGGAGGAGAGCTAGGCGCAGTGCAAAAAAACCAAGCATAGTTGCCCAAACATTAATAGCTGTCCAAAATTTAAGTAAAATAATTGCTACTGCTATAAAGAGCATCCTGCCAAAATAACTCCCCATAGCCGCTAATCTTGCCCCTTCGGGGTCCATTTTTACATAGCGGACTGCAGCAAGCGCCATTGCTATGAAGTTAATAGCCGTAATAAGATAACCATACAAAAAACCTAAAGCCCATGCTGGATAACCCATGAAATAAGCAACTATCGCTGCTATAAGATCAATAATCAGTGCAACAATTAATACTCTCTTTTCGGGATCGATCTTTTTTAACTTCATAAGCTCACCTCCGATCCCTAAACTCTTTTTGTGCTAGAAGATATACATCACGCATACCACCGATAAAGCCAATCCCCATAAATAGTAGAGGTATCCAGTTAGGCCAAGAAAATTTCTTCACTAAAAAAATTCCCAAAAACATACCGCCTAAAATAGGCATTAATAAAGCAAATCCAAGATAGGCCAGGAAAATAAATCCTCTTTGACCTCTATCTTTCATAGTTAATAATCTCCCTTCAAAGAGGCTAGCCTATTACTAATTACTAAATTATTTTTTATTTTGTTTTGGAGTATTATGTTTTTCCCAATCTTCTTTAATATACCAAAATCACAAGGATTCTGCAATTACAAACCAACTTGATCTACCCTCATCTTCCCTCTTATATACATATATTAATACAAATTGACAAAAAATTAACTTCCTAAACTTTTTTGCACAAAACAAAGATAATGCAGTGTATTTTCGTTACTAGCTAGAGTAACTCCTTTACAAATTAATAATAAACAGACAGAGTGTCTTTGTGCCTTGTTTTACACTCTGTCTGTGAATGTCAATTCTTAAAACCAAACTCGAATTAGATTGCTAAGGGAACTGATGATACTCAAATACGATGCTACCTCTGCTAGATCAAGTTTATTACTTCTACTGACATAAACTACATCACCAGGATAAACTTCGGGATTGTCCTCTGCTCCACCTTCAAAAACCAGTCTACCCCTTCCGGCAGCAACAGTAGTAACTTGTTCTGCATCACCAGATCTATAAACACGGATATCGGCTAGATTGGCAAATTTAGTAGGACCTCCTGCCATAGCAATTAACTCAACTAGTCTATTGACTTCCCCTACACTATAAGCACCTGGTCTGTTTACTTCGCCAAGAATTGTTATAGGTCTTGCCTCTCTAACCCAAATAACTTCATCGCCATAAAGTGAATGATTGCCAAATTCAACAAACTTTCTTTCTTCGCCACGCTTGATCTCTATTCGTGATACATCAGCTTTATTTGTTAAGCCACCTGCTAAGGCAATAATCGTCGTTAGATCGTCACCTTGTTTATACCCATACCTGCCAGGTTTTTGAACCTGACCAAAGACTAAAACTTCTTGTTTAGCCTCTGGAACAAAGATAACCTCTCCACCTTTAAGAGTTACATTACTCTGATGAGAAGGATCTTTTAATGCTTTTGCTATATCAATATCTTCAAACTCTTCGGCGAGGCGAAGGGATATTTGATAACCTGCGTTTTCGCTAAGTCCACCAGCAATACCTATTATATCAAGAAGCTTTTGGCCTCGTTCTATTTTGTATGATCCAGGATGATTGATCTCACCCATAATTAGTACTTCTCTTTGCCACTCTGGTATCTCTATTATATCTCCACCATATAGCAGTTCATTTTCTTCCCAACTTATGGGCTTTCTAATCCCATCCCTGATAATAACAGCATTATCAAGATCAGCCCTGTCAGTCTGTCCTCCTGCCATAGCCACTGCATCAAGTACTGAAAAACCTTCTTGCCAATTAAAACTACCTGGTCGTGTAACTGAACCAAGTACTAATACTCTTTGGTTAGATGCACCGACAAATAAAGACTCTCCACCACTAAGAGTTTCTCGAGAATTAACAGAGACCTCTCTTCTTTCACCGTTGACAACAATTGTAACTAGATCTGCAGCATCATTTTGCAAACCGCCTGCCAAAGCCAATACATCAGAGACAGTCAAACCTTTTTTCACACTATAAGCTCCAGGGCGCATAACCTTACCAGCCACAATAACTTGTTTCATTTCCGTAACGGTGATTATATCTCCATAAAGAATTTCTTCTTTAGCTAGATCCATGAGAGTGCCCTCATGAATAACCCCATCTCTCTCTAAACGAAGAGAACTATCGTCTGCTTCAGGCAACAAACCTCCGGCTTGGGCAATTATTTCAATAAGCGTTTGCTTTTGCCGAGGAATAATACTACCTGGATTTTTTACAGCCCCTAAGACTAAAACAGGCCTTTTTGCAGGTATATAGATTGTGGTTCCTGGTAAAAGTTTCATATCGTTTTCAGGGGAATCCATGATTAACTTTAGATCGATTTTTTTATCGTCAACTAAAACCTCACTAATATCGGCAGATTCTAAAGGTCCACCAGCAAGTGCCATGATATTAAGAAGAGTTTGTTCTTCTTGCCAGATATAACTTCCTGGTTTGGCTACTTCACCTAAAACCAATATAGGACGAGCAGCAGGAACATAAATTGTTACACCTGATAAGAGACTTCTATCTAACTGAGGATTTTTTAGTACTGATGCTAAATCAATACTTTCATTGCCAACCTGCACATCATAGAGATCAGCAGAAGGCAAAGGTCCACCAGCTATCGCTAAAGCATCCAGAATTTTGCTACCTGGATCAAGATTATAAAAACCAGGTTTAGCAACTTGCCCTAATACCTGCACTCTAAATGTACGGTATTTGACAATCTGTACTGTTACAAGTGGTTCTTTAATATATGTTTCTAATCTTTTAGTTATCTCTTGTTCAACTTCTTCTAAAGTTAGGTTGTTTACATCTATTTGCCCAGCAAGAGGAACAGCAATTCTTCCGTCTGGACCGACAACTACCTCTGTTTTTAAGTCTGGCCTCTCCCAAACAGTAATTGACAGATAATCGCCAGATCCTAATTTGTACAAATCGCCAGCTAAGGCTGAAAATGTAAGTATAAAGGACAAAAGAAGGATAAGGCTAGATCGCTTAGCGCCTATGTTCATGATTCTACCTCCGTGTTCTGTATCTTGTTTATGCTTATTTTTTCTTTCAACATTATAGGTCCAAATCCTGCACTAAACTTTTTTTGTCTTAAATACACTGTAAAACAAACTGTAAAGCCGCTGGATTTACCAGCGGCTTTTCGAACATTTCAACTGCTTTTGTTCTATTTAAAAGTCACACCACCAACTCTAGTTTCATACCTTACATCAACAAAAAACTCTGTGCCCTTATCGATAACCATTGGCTTTCCTTTTACAAAGAAACCAGCAGCCAAACCAACTGGGCTTAACATAACGGCTCCTGCAATAGAGGCCATCGCTGCAAGTTCTTCACTACTAGAGTTAAATTTGCTAATAGATTTATCGGTCATACCTACATCTATCCTTGTACCATCGATAGCCAAGATACTGCCCCAAGATATTTCGATAACACCGCCCTTGCCCATATTGCCTGATGGTGACACATTCAAAACAGTCCCTCTACCTTGAGCACCTGCAGGTATTGCTAATCTGCCGTTTATCTTTACATCCTCAGCTACTGTATAAGCAACAGTTGTTCCAGGTTTTGTCTCTTCAGAGTTGATTGACGAATCCAATCTAATCTTTATCAATGTGCCCACTGGAATAATCACATTATCCACTTGAAAGCTACTTGATGGGAAAATGTCATTGTTTAGTCTATTTATACGTGAAAAAATACTTCCTGAAGCAATTTCTCCATAAAATTGCTTTTCTATCTCTGCTAAACGGTTTACGACAGAGCCTACTGATAGTTTTTGAAACAATGACCATTCAATAACATTTAGTTTCAACACAACAGAACCTTCAATTAGGTTTTCTCCGCTAATATAATCATAGGCTCTAGAAAGTCGAGCGACAAACGCTCCTGTTTGAGTAGTACCAAACAGATCTCCCTCAATTCTTTCTAACCTCGATGCAAGCGGACCATTTCCTGCACCACCGTAAAGCATAACCTCTATCTCAGCAAGTGCTTCATGAGTGGGTGGCATCTCTGCTGCTAAAGTCGCAACTGGCATAATCACAATCAATAAAGACAATAAACAAGCTATCCGTTTTCTCATGTGTAGTCCTCCTTTTAAAACTGAATGCTAATTTCAGCTGTAGCAAGATTTTCATCAGCTACTTTACCGGTGCTTTTTTCGGAAGAAGTTACTAAACGATAGGCCAAATTAATATAAGTTTTATCATCTAAACCATAACCTAGCTTAAGATTAGTAGTATTGCGTTGGTTTTCATTTTCTCGGTTATAGTACTGGTAATCAGCTTCAATTCGTGCCGTCGACGAAAGATCGATTTTAATTCCGGCTGTAGCACCTTTAGTTGTAGCCATACCGATTTCCTCGTCCTTAACTCCTCCGTAGAGTAAACCGGCCTTTAATGTTGCCCACTGCCATATTGGAATACCGACAACCAAAGAAGTTACCTGTGGAAGTTCAATTTGTTCTTTAGCATCAGGAGGAATTGCTTTTGGAGGCTCAGGAACATACACTTTCTCACCGTCTTGACCTGTATAGGAATAAAATGGCTTATCCCAATATGTGGCTAATTCTACTTCCCCTAGTTTTAACGAAAAACCTAATTCTGGGATGTCAAAAGGTTTGCTACCAGACCAATAATTTCTACTGTTATAGCTAGCACCTAGTTCTACAGGGCCTACTTTCCACGCTGCCTGAACTCTATAAGGTTGAGTTGTAGAAGAAGATAAAGCACCACCTAAAGAAACTTTACCTAGTTGAACCTCTCCACTAAGTTCCTTTTTATCTAGTTCTGATAGATCTACGTATTCAAGTCTAAAACGAGCCCAATCAGTTAACTCCTCTGTGTAACTTGCAACAAAGGGACGCAACATATCTCCAAACACTTGACCAAGTTCGCTATCTGTATCCCAAAGACTATACAAAGCAACTTGGTTTTTTTCTTGATAAACCGCATATTGTCCTAAATAAAAACCATAACCTAGGTCATTTAGTTCATGGCGATATTTAAATGTAAGATTCATTAATGTTTCAATTGTTTCTTTGGTTACTTCCGGACAACGCGCTTTTATCTCAGGGATTTCATTAATAAGTGCAGGTAAATCTACTACTAGCTTATCATAATTACTATCTATTTTGTTCCCTGTGACTCTCTTCCAAGCTCTTCCCACAAGGCTGGCAAGTTCATACGGGCTTACATCGTCTGCTTTTGTAACAGCGTAGGCTTCATTTGGTTGGATTAATCCTGAACCAACCAATATATCTATCTCTCCAATTCCATTATTTGCTAGGATTAGCCCTGAACAAAGAAGAATTAAAACCAGCACAAGGGCGGTATTGCTTTTTGGCATACTAAATCCACCCTCTTATAATTACAGTAGTAATATAAATATAATAAGTCCTATAAAACTTCTCTTAATAACCAGGTTTATCCTTCTTGTTGCTGTCCCTAGTTCCATCTATTTCCTTAGAAGTAGCTTCACTTAAAAAACGATTCACTAATACTCTAGCTGCATAATCATCTAGGGGAATATTAGGATTGCGAAGACCTTTTGGTAAAATAATTTGCCAACCGTAACCCTTTTCTTTAAAATACAATTCTCTCGCATCTAAAGTCGAGAAGCTCTCTCTAATAACATTTACCCTAAATCCATGTTTTGTAAGCATAGATAAATATTTTTCTGAAGTTGTTCCATCTCCAAGAATAACGACTACATCTTTACCATTAGTAATTCTAAGGAGTTCTTCTTCTAGGCTTGATGCGAAAACTATTTTTTGGACAAGTACTTGGCCATCTTCATTTACTAAAGCTAAACCACACTTGTCTTTACCTGGATCTAAGCCTAAATAAAACATATGTTCACCTCAAGTCCACGTAAACTTGCCTCCACAACTAATAATAATCGATTTTGCTACTTTTTACACCTTATACAATAAAAAAAGCGATGGCTAAGCCATCGCTTTTTTTAGATAGTCTTATTTGATAACAAATGCAAGTACAATACCTGCAATACCTGCTAGCAAGCCTAGGATGGCTATAGTCTTTGCGGACTTAACCTGTTTTTCCATTTCAACCATCTTATCGCTTTGAGCCTGCAGTTGGTCTCTCATTTCATTAATAGATTTGGTGCTTGTAGGATCTTCTGCTAGCTTTGCGTTGATCTCTTCAAGCTGTTTTTCCAAATCAGTTGTTTTTGCTTCCAAATTCTTCATATTGCTTTCTAGCTTATAAAGTTTATTGGAAGTGTAGCGGAATGTCTCGGCATCGATTGCGTCTTTTTCCTTAAGATACTCAGCAATCAAAGCATTGACTTCATCTTCAGTGAGACCTGACAATTCGTGAACGATGTGTTTTTCAATTACTGTTTCAACAGGTACTTCTACATACTCTTTTTCAACAATCTTGGTAACTTCAACAGGCTCTTGAACGACTCTCTCAACAATAGTCTTTTCAACAATTGGTTGGACAGGTTGGTTAACTGTTACAGGTTGTTGAACTATTCTTTCAACAACAGTAGCTGGTTGCTCTGCCATTTTATCCATGAGTCTAGAAACTAGAACTGCAACAGCATATCTGTTCATAGGCTCATTGCCATGAAAATTACCATCTGGCATGCCTGTGAGCAAGCCTTCGTCTACAAGTTTAGTAACTGCGTCATAAGCCCAGTGATCTGATGGAACATCAGGGAATTGGGCAGATGCCACAACGCCTAGACTTAGAATAGTAATTAACACTACTGCCACCAATTTGGTGAAATTCTTTTTCATATGTGCTTACCCCCTCTGGTTTTGGTAAAAAAGGTTTCCAGTAACTGAGAACAGTACGTTAAAAATAAAACGAGTACATTGAAAATATGACTCCTTTTTTTTCTCTGTCCTCAACCTCCAAGAAAGAACCCGAAATGATACGGCATTACCAAATTATCGGGCACTTCGAGTACCTACTCAGTTATATTCTTCAGTGTTAAGGTATTTCCTTCCTCCAATGCCTATTTAATTTGACAGGTGAAAAATAAATTTGCATCCTAATTACCTCTCAAATAAAGCAATATTTACCAAATAACCTTTGATTCTAGGGGAATCTCCACTCCCCTAGAGGCGTCTTTAGACTTGGTAACCTAATTTAGATAGTTCCCATGACACATAATTAGTGACTTCTCTAAGTCCTATTTTTAAATTAGGATACTCTTCTAAAAGACGACCTAAGATAACCGCAAATTCCATACGACTCAGATCTGTAAATTGCAAAGCTTTTATATAGGCAGGAGTTCTTGGTAAAGCTTTTACAGCCTGTAAAACCTGCAATCTATATGTCTGATTTATCGTTTGAGCATTAATTAAAACAGAACACAAGAATACAACAACGACAATTAATATAAATGCCTTTGGGTTCATAGCTCTCCCCCCTTGATAATTATTATCTAAAAAGAGGTGAGAACCTTCTAGAGTATTATGGTAACAAAATCACCTCCAGTTCGCAATTAATTGGAAATTCTGTAGTAATAATATCCTTGGCAGCTAATGCTTTTATTCTTACATGAGTATTTTGATTAGCTGCTTGATCAATAGCGGATTGCAATATTCTTACTGGAACATCAACAACTTTTCCAGTTTCACTTACAAGCATTCCTCTTTGGCGAACCGCTATATTAAGACTTGTAAGCATATTAGCTATCTCTTCAAAGACTTCCTGGGAACTTAAGTTAGGGTTAATAACTGTTTCAGCCAAAACATCGCCTTTATTAAATATCTTTTGTTCAGGGAAATACTCAAAGTAACAAGCTAGTGGATCACCTAATACTGTATTACCCCAGGCCACAATTCGAAAAACGCCTCTCTCATTGAAGCTTGCAATACGAGCTATCTCCTTAAGACTGTTTAGATCCTCACCAACTATCCTAAGGGCTTGATAGCCAGGTTGCAAGCTACGTGCACCTTTTTGAAAGGCTAAAGAATCTGTAAATTCGATAGCCTCTTTCATTTGCTCTTCAATCTCACTAGCTGTTCCTGAAACAACTCTATTATGAATGATCTCTTCAGCTTGAAATAGGATATATCCTCCGTAAAGACGGCCAAGAGATTCTTCTGTATATTGTTTTTCTCTTGTTGTCTCTTCTATACGAGCAGTAAGCCTTTGTTCAACTTCCTTGAGAACATCTACTCTTGACTCTGCAGCCTCTAACTCAAGTGTTTTTTGTTTAAGTTCTTTATCAGCTTCATTTAACCTTTTAATTACAAGTTCGTAGTCATCATTCAGTTGTTTTAACTTCTTATCAGTTTCACTTAATTCTTTTACTGCAGCTATTCGTTGGGAATCTATATTAGATAGTTCTTCTTTTGTCTGTGCAATTAGTTCTGCAAGATCTTCCAAATCTCTTTCTTTTAAGGTCAATTCTTCTTTTTGGCTAGCAAGAGTCGCTTTTAGTTTCTCTAAACCAAACAAAGCAGTACGTACTTCTAAGGAAATTGCAGATAGAAAAGCAACTGTACCAAGGGCAATAACCATTCCTGTTACTATGGCAATCAATAAGGAGGTGTGTCTTGGCCTAAGACCAAAAAGAGTGAGCCTTTTTTTTCCCACTTTTGCACCTAAACGATCACCAATAAAGGCAATCGCCCCGCCTGTGATTGTAAGAACCAATATAAGTATAACTCCACTTAGCGATAGGCCCACAGTTAACGCCCCCTTTTATATGCTAGTCTCACTCCCCAGATACCCACAATTATGTTCTGAAACCATGCTGCTAAAAATGGTGGTATATGGCCTCCTTCTCCCAAAACTGTCGCTAGGGTAAGAAGGATATAATATAAAAAAACTATTGCAATGCTTAAGCCAAATCCTCTTGCTGATCCTGACCTCGGGGAAGAAACAGCCAAAGCTGCACCTAATAACGCAAAAATTAGACTAGCAAAAGGCACTGATATTTTTTGATAGTATTCAATCAATAATTTGGTAATTTTTTCGCCTTCACCTTGAAGTAAGTCAATTCGTTCTTTTAATTCACGTATTCCCATCTGTTCTGGCTTTTTTTGCTGTAAAGATACATCTTTTGGCTTATATTGAATTGGTACAGGCTGTATACTTCTTTGAAAGGTCATTTCCGTTGTTGAGAGCTCATTATAATAGGTAGTACGGCCTTCAATTAAGTACCAAGCCTCATCACTCCAGATCATCTGCTTGGCTTGGGTAGTTGAAGAAGGTTTGCCATCAGCAAAACTAAAATAGCTCACATTAGTAAAATCATTAGTGTCTGGATTAAATTCAGCTGCATATATGATAGACTTTATCTTCCCACCTTCGTAATCCTCTAAAAGTACATTGCGAGTAATTCTAGGCATAGATTTTTTGTTTACCATTTCATAAAATAGACGTTCATAGCGAACTATTGCTGCAGGTGCCAAAACATCGTTTACAAAGATACCTAATAAAGTAATAATAAAGCCAAAAATAATTACAGGACGTATTGTCCGCCAAAAGCCCTGCCCACATGCTTGTATAGCAATAAACTCGCTATTTTGAGACATTTTACCTAGTGCTAGTAATACACCCATCAATGTAGCCATTGGTAAGGCATATACAAGCATTTGTGGAAATTTCATTAATGCCAAATCTATCGCTGTAAAGAAGGAAGCCCCTACACTAACTGCTACACGTGCTAAATAAACAAGATCAGCTGCAACAAAAATACCCGCAAAAGCTACTACACCAAAAACAAAGGGCAAAATCAACTCACTTAGGATATACCTATCTAAGATTGAACATAGTTTCATAGAGAAAAACTCTCCCCAAGATAGAAACGTCTCGCATCAGGATCACTTGCGATAGTCTTAGAATTACCTGCAACAAGAATGCGTCCTTCGTGCATTATATACGCTCTATCAGTAATAGAAAGTGTTTCTCGTACATTATGATCGGTTATTAACACTCCAAGCTGCTTTTCTCTAAGCATCTCGATGATTTCTTGAATATCAGCAACTGCAATTGGATCTACTCCAGCAAATGGTTCATCTAAAAGGATAAAAGAGGGATCTGCAGCTAAGGCACGAGCAATCTCAGTACGACGCCTCTCTCCACCTGAAAGTCTAAAACCCTTAGTCTTTCTGACAACATCAAGTTTAAATTCTTCTATTAGTTCATTTGTACGTGTAACTTGTTCCTTGTAGCTAAAACCTCTTGCTTCAAGTATAGCCATGATATTATCTTCAACACTAAGCTTGCGAAATACTGACGGTTCCTGGGGTAAGTAACCAATACCTTGTAAAGCACGCTTATACATAGAAAGGTGGGTTACATCCTGTCCATCAAGAAAGATCTGTCCTGAATCAGCACTTTCAACACCCACAATCATGTAGAAAGTAGTGGTTTTACCTGCTCCATTTGGGCCTAAAAGCCCAACCACTTCACCTCTATCAACTTTAATTGAAACATCATCAACTACTCTTCTTTGGTTGTAGGCTTTAACAAGGTTCTTTGCAACAATACTCAAGAAATCACCTCCTTGTTGATTATATCTAAAATAAGTTCTGACATTTTCTTTGCAGCCCCTGGTTTCCCCATTCTTTCTTTGCCTACTTCACCTCTTTTGCGACATTCTCTAGGTTGCAAACTGAGATGATCAACGGCTTTGGCAACATCTTCAGTATCACCTTCTACAAACAAAACAGCATCACCTAAAAGTTTTTTTTGTTTCTTAGCAAAATATGGCGTAAACTGTGATCCTGGGCCTACAAAAGTTACAACAGGTTTCCCTAACCCTGCAGCCTGTTCGTTTGCTGTTCCACTAAGACCAATCATTATATCTGCTTGATTAATAATATCACCGAATAATCCTTGGCAAAGGTAGACTCTTTTTGAACCTTTCTTAAGAACAGAACAAGCAAATTCAGCACTATCCCTATCCCAATCATGCATTTCGTTAAATCGATCTAGATCAAAACCACTTGTAATAGCAACTAAGTAGTGATCCCGCACTTTAGTTTTTTCTATTATTTTTAAGATAACAAGCATATTATCTAAGGCATCTTGCCTACTACCTGGTAAAACCCCAATGGGTTTGTCTAGTCCAAAATCTATCCCTTTGGGGTAAATGGCATCCATCATCAAATTACCTAGATAGTTTGCTTTTACTTTTCTTTTTCTAAGATCTATAGCCGTTACTTCATCTCTTGGCAAAGCAACAAGTGCTCTTTTTTTCATGATCATTATGTCTAAAAACGAGTGTGGGTTAATGTAATTAGACTTTGCAGTTGGTACAAAAACTATTTCTGTTTTGAGATTTTTTGATACTAAAAACAGATTGTAAGTATCACCAACACAAATAGCTAGTTTTACACCTTTTAGTCTTCTTAAGACCTTCTCTTGTTCACGTATTTGTTTAAAAAGGCCACTAGATATATCTTGCCAAAGATTTTTTATTCCTAGATAAACAAATCCCCCACTAGGTAAATTCTCCTGAGTATGAATTCTCTTAATACCAGCATCTATATACGCTTTGCCCTCACCTACAAGAGGAAGAGCTATTATCTCTAGGTCGGTATGTTCTTTTAGTTCTTTGGCTAAAACAGCAGCCAGAGCATCTTCTCCATGTCCATTACTTACAACTAATATCGACACAACTTCTTCCCCCTTGATAGTTCTATTCTAACCTTTAACTGACCTTTGGTAACATATGGTACTATTCACTCTCTTTAGCCGCTACCCCAAAATAAAGTTTGTAATACAAACCGCCCTGTTTTATCAGTTCATCATGGTTACCACTTTCAGCTATTTGGCCATCTTTGATAACTAAGATTCTATTTGCCTTTTTAATAGTTGAAAGACGATGAGCAATTATTATTGTAGTTCTTCCTTCTAAAAGCTTCTCAAAGGCTTCCTGCACTGCTCTTTCACTCTCTGCATCTAAAGCTGAAGTAGCTTCATCTAAGATTAAAATCTTTGGCCTGCGAACTATTGCTCTAGCTAAAGCAATTCTTTGCCTTTGCCCACCGGAAAGGTTAGTTCCCTCTTCACCAACGACAGTACTATAACCTTGTGGTAGTCTTTCAATAAACTCATGTGCATTAGCCTGCTTAGCTGCCCAGACTACTTCATCTAAAGTAGCATCTTCTTTGCCATAGGCGATACTTTCAAATATTGTCCCTGAAAAAAGGAAGGTCTCTTGGGGTACTAGGCCAATTTGACCTCTTAAAGACCTTATAGTTACATCGCTAATATCTTGACCATCGATAGCAATGGTACCATTATCAGGAGAATAAAACCTCATCAAAAGATTAACTAAAGTAGTCTTTCCTGAGCCACTTGGTCCTACAACAGCTATAACCTCTGAAGGCTCAATACTAAAGGAAATATCATCAAGAATTTTTTCTTCTTCGTAAGAAAAGTCCACATTTTTAAATTCGATACGACCTTCCTTTACTGATAGTTCTTCTTTTTCCTCCAAAAACTCTAGTTCTTCATCCTTTCCCTTATCAACTAACTCGAAAACTCTCTCACAAGAAGCAAGTGCTTGTTGAAAAACACCAACAAGTCTTGATAGTGACGTGATAGGACCTGCGGTCATAGCTAAATAACTAACAAAAGCCACTAAACTGCCTGATGTAAGTCTACCGGCTAAAACCTCAGTACTACCATACCAAATCACAGCAAGCATACCAGAGATAGAGATAAGTTCTATAACTGGTATTACAAGAGCTGTTGTTTTAGCAGACTCCATACTAACGTGAAAGAAACGGTCGTTTTCTTTTTTTAAGTTTTCTAGCTCTCTTTCTTCTGCACCATAAGCTTTAACTACTCTTATTCCTGCTAAAACCTCTTGAAGTGTAGCTGAGATATCTGCAAGTTTAGCTTGTATCTGTTTAGAAAGTATCCTAAGCTTTTTCCCTAAATACGAAACTATAAGCGCAATAATAGGTAATACTAGTATCGACACAAGGGCTAGACGCCAATGAATAACAAAAATTAAAATAATAACGCCAACTAAAGTAACCACTTGGAATACTAGTTCTCCTAAACTCATTCCTATAGCGTTGTGTATAACATTTATATCATTTGTAGCTTTAGAGATGATTTCGCCTCTTCGAGTATTATGATGATAGTCTAAAGGGAGGTATAAAAGTCTTTCAAAGACATCTTTTCGCATATCTCTAACCACTGAATTACCAAGATAGGAAAGAAAATAATGTTGGAAATAACTTAAAACTTCCCTTACAGTGTAGAGACCAATAACAAAAAGAGCTAAGCGATTAAGTGTTTCAAGCCCTTGTTTACTCAAAAGCACTTCATCAATTAGACCTTTTCCCAATATCATGGGTACAAAAAGGCCTGCTGAGGCAGCTATCATTAAAAACAAAGTGCCTAAAATAGCATAACTTAAATAAGGACGGATGTAGCCAAAAAGACGTGACACTACCTTCTTGCTATCTTCGTGCACTGCCCCACCTCCTAACTAAGGTATTTGCAATTAATTCATCTGCATTATTTTCAGGGTATAAAGTTAGTAATGTCTTTGATATCTCTTGTAATAATCTTTTGTCATTAAATATCTCTAAAGCGAAACTTGCAAGATTGTCTGCAGATAAAAAACCCCTTACCTCTGGTACAATTTCCTTACCCACTAGAAGATTAGGAAGAGCAGTAAACTTAATTGTAGAGGCTTTTTTCCAAATAAGTTTTTCCTTAAATATGGGACCTACAAACGGTATGCTACCGATTAGGCCAACTAGACCTTCTAGTGGTATTTCACGTGCTATATTAAGTGGCAAAACTACCACCATAGGTAAGCCATAAAAGGCCATCTCTGCAGTGTTAGTCCCTGGTATTGTTAATGCAAGTGTTGAGGTTTCCATGATTTCGTATTGTCTATTTTGGTAATAAGGGATCTTTAGTCCTAAATTTGTTTCAATTTGTCGATCAGAGGTGAATTGCCCACAAACACCACCAAGTGCTTGGTTTGGTTTTTTAAGGGCATTTTTTATCTCTTCAGCACCAATAAAAGGTGAAAAGCTAATGACAAACTCTAAACTTGAATCTCTCTGTTTCATTTCCTCTGCCATAGCTAAGAAAAAAGGAAGAATACTTTGCATGTGTCCTCTGCTACCTGGGAAAAGAGCAATTTGATTGTTGTTTTTCGGTAGTTGTCGGTATGACAAACTTGAAAGCATTAGATCGCCCACAATTTTAACTTTTTCTTCTTTAACTCTCTCTAAAACTTGACTTTTTACCTTTTGGTTAGGAACAAATACTAAGTCAACATTTTTGTCAGCTCTGCCAGTGCTATAGATGGCAACTGGATAATTCAAAATCTTCCCAAGTCTTTTAGCATGTAAAATATCCCCACCTAAAAATAAGACACACCCATTCTGTTCTCTCGGTATTTTTTCCCTACCGGTAGCAATAGCCCAATATCTTTCAGGTGGATAAACATTTCTAATGCCTTCTTGTTTTAAAAGAAATGCAGTTTCTTTTCCTGATGCAAAGGTGCATGGCGTAACCACTACATCAACATGAACTCCTAATTTAAAAAGAGCTAAAG
>DUTE01000308.1 GCA_012842235.1 Bacillota bacterium | reverse complement strand
GATTCATTTGGTCTGCCAGCAGAAAATGCAGCAATTCAACATAAAACCCATCCAGTCAAATGGACAATTGAGAATATGGAATATATGCGCCAGCAATTAAAAAGGCTTGGCTATAGTTATGATTGGGATAGAGAATACTCAACCTGTGACCCTGAGTATTATAAATGGACACAATGGTTGTTTTTAAAACTGTGGGAAAGAGGTCTAGTCTATAGAAAAGAGCAGTTAGTTAACTGGTGTCCGTCTTGTGCTACAGTGCTTGCCAATGAACAAGTTGTAAATGGCGAGTGTGAGCGTTGTAACACTAAGATTAAAAGAAAGAACTTAGAACAGTGGTTTTTTAAGATCACTGATTATGCAGACAGACTTTTAGATAATTTAGATAATATGCCAGGCTGGCCAGAAAAAGTTAAAGCAATGCAAAGAAACTGGATTGGCCGCTCTGAAGGAACTGTAATTAAATTTCAAGTTTTAGATAATCAGTATCTAGAGTGCTTTACTACAAGAGCAGATACTCTTTTTGGTGTAACTTATGTAGTGTTAGCACCAGAACATCCTCTTGTTGAAAAGCTTATTAAAGGAAACCTAGAGGAAGAAAAATGCCGCCTATTTATCGATGAAGTGCTTGCACAAGATGAGATAGATCGTCTTAGTACTGAGGCGGAGAAAAAAGGTGTCTTTACAGGCAGCTATGCAAAAAACCCTCTTACTGGGCAAAAGGTTCCTATCTGGCTTGGTAACTATGTAGTAGGAACTTATGGTACAGGTGCAGTTATGGCAGTTCCTGGCCATGATCAACGAGATCATGATTTTGCAAGTCAATATAATTTGCCTATAAAGCATGTTATCTTCCCTAAAGACGGAAAGATCGAAGATGGTTTTTATGAAGAAGATGGTATCTTAGCTAATTCCGGGGAATTTAATAACCTAGATAGCCAAACTGCTAGAGAAAAGATTACAGAAGAGTTAGCTAAGAGAGATCTTGGCCATTTCCAAGTTAATTATCGTCTTCGCGACTGGCTCATTTCGAGACAGCGCTACTGGGGCGCTCCAATTCCCATGCTCTACTGTGATACCTGTGGCGTAGTGCCAGTAAAAGAGGAAGATCTTCCTGTTCTTCTTCCAACTGATGTAGAGTTTAGGGCCAATGGTGAAAACCCTCTTAAAACCTCTAAAAGTTTCCAGGAAGCTATCTGTCCTAAATGTGGAGGCAAAGCTAGACGAGAGACCGATACAATGGATACATTTGTCGATTCCTCTTGGTACTATCTGCGCTATGCAGGCCCTTCTGAAGATAACATTGTTGATGTTGAAGAAGCGAAGTATTGGATGAATGTCGATCAATATATTGGTGGGGTAGAGCATGCTATTTTACACCTTATGTATGCTCGTTTTATCAATATGGTTCTCTATGATATGGGAATATCCCCTACTGAAGAACCTTTTGAAAACCTCTTTACTCAAGGCATGGTTCTTTTGGGCGGAACAAAAATGTCTAAATCCAAAGGCAATATAGTCGATCCTGACGATATAATAAAAGCCTATGGTGCTGACACATGCAGACTATTTGTTCTTTTTGCTGCACCACCTGAAAGAGATCTAGAGTGGAGCGATGAAGGAATAGAAGGTTCCTATCGTTTTATAAATAGAGTATGGCGCTTAGTTATCGAATTAGCACCATATATTAAAGATGTACCCTTTAAGAATGTAGGTAAAGAAGGTTTAAATAAAGAAGATCTTAAGTTACAGCAAAAGTTACATGAATCGATAGGTAAAGTTACTGAAGATATCGAAGTTAAATTCCAACTTAATACAGCACTAAGTAGTATGATGGAGCTAGTCAATGAACTCTATCACTATAAAGACCAAAAAAATCTCAACAAGGAACTATTAAGACAGGCAATCGATAGCTTACTTCTTATGCTTGCCCCATATATTCCTCATGTAGCATCTGAGCTTTGGCAGATTGTCGGTAACGTTACTGATATTCATCAACAAAGCTGGCCAAGTTTTGATCCTGAGTTAGCTAAAGCAGATGAAGTGGAGATTGTGTTGCAAATAAATGTACTAAACGATCTCGTATT
>DUTE01000307.1 GCA_012842235.1 Bacillota bacterium | reverse complement strand
TTATGATTGGGAATAAATACTTAAAGGATTTATTTGAGTATCCAGACGAAGATACAAGTATTAACCAATTATTAGAATTATTAAAATCTAAAGATATGAAGTTTATAAAAAGTTTATATGAGCCAATAGATATTGACAACTGCAATGATGAAGAGATAAAGTATTTAATCAAAGTATCAGCATTAATAGATTATTATTTGCAATTACATGATATAGAGGTTCCTGATTGGTTAAGAGATAAAAGGTTAAGGTTTGAAAAACCTTATTATCATTCTAAAAGAATAAGTGATTTTGAGAAAGTGAAATTACAATATAGTAATCCTTCTCCATTTAAGGCAAGGAATGTTTATTTTGATTTGCAGGGTATTGAAAGGATTTAAGTTAAATTAAATATGATTTTAGAGCAGTAGATTTATTATAGAAATAATCTACTGCTTTTATCCTATTATATTTGTCACCAAATACGTTCTATTTATTTTGCGAGTAGAACTCATACGGTGAACCATATCATAGTTAGGACAGGCTGTTTTTGTTTTCTCTTCATACACTAAGAGCTTTCGGTTGTATCAATATGTAAGTTGCGTGTAATCACTAGAGTGGTGGCCTTACGGTGAGTATTTCTCGTACTTTGAAATCTCTAGTCATAAGTGTTTCCATCATATTTTTGCCTAGAAAACCTATACTCGGATTTAGAGGACTTCTCTGTTATTTTACAAGATATTTTATACTACTTTTGTGTTATGTTAGGGGGTATTATATTGAAAGAAACAAAAGCAGTTCAATGGATGGACTATCTTTGGTTAAGCCTATATGCTTTTTTAGGGTTAGGACTCGAGATTGTGCTTGTATATTTGATTGAGCCAATTATATTCAATGTTGATTTGAGTAAATACTCAACAGCAAAAATTATTTATCATTGGATAGCGACGATAATCTTATGGGGTATTATGGCATTTATTCTTTCTAAAGTTTCAAAGAAGAAATATGGCTTTGACTACTGGGATTATCAAGAAAAGATGAATCAAAAGGATTGGATTATTACATTGTTCTTGGTGTTGGTTTCTATTGGGATTAGCATTTGGAATTGGAGTGGATGGAAGGTATATAAGGAGTTACATAATCTGGGATGGTTGAAATTTACTTTTCAATATCTATACTATTTAATGGAAACCGTATTGATCGTCTTGATTATTGTTTTTAGCCAAAAGGCAGGAGAATTAAAATTTTCCAAATCTAATATTCCTTGGGGAGGTATATTGGTCGGACTAACATGGGGCTTAGCTCATGCATTGACTAAAGGCAACTTAAATGCTGGAATCTTGTCTTTCTTTTCAGGTCTATTATATGGAGTTGTCTATTTGTTGGTAAAGAAAAACATTAGAATAGCCTATCCACTGATTGCTTGTATGTTTATACTATAGAAGTCGGTATCATGTTGGGTAAAGGTATAGGAGCTGTCTTAAAAAGATGGCTCCTATATTTATTAAGCAATGCTACCCCATGTTGAAGAAAAGAAACGCTAATTATTAAAGCTTGATTTTCGATATCTCCCTATAAACAGGCATATAGGTCTCGACTAAAACGGGTACCTGGTTTGGTTCTAGCATAAAAGCCTTAATTGGTGTAGGCTCTGGGCTCGGGTCATTATCACCATACCTATAGTCATCTAGCAGGCCTTTTTAATGTTATGGAACTAAAAATTGAAGTCGTATGGTGAGAAGAAATGGAGTGCATTATATTTTAAAAGCAGTTTTTAGTTTCTACTACTATATCTAATATGGTAGTTCTAGTCGGTTAAGATCATCGGAGAAAACATAATATAACTACAATGAACGTGAAAAGTTATTAAGCCAAGGCTAGGAGTATTATCCTAGCCTCTTGATATTTGCTGAATAAATCATGCTTTAAGTGGCACTGTATATCTTGAACCTTACAACGCACCCATCTAATCTTTTATGAGATAGAGAGTGGTGTTTTCATCTTGGATATTAAAAAATGCCTCGAGCATTTATTGTCGGTTACAAGATAATGCTTTAATGCTCGCTAAGAAGAAACAGGGTTTGCCTAATGTGAAATCAATCTTCATCCACAATTACAATAGCATTATAGATAATAATTCTTTTTCCATCTACATCAAACTTAACTTTATTACCATATTCGTTAGTTTCAATATCTATCTTCCCTTGATAAGTTTTTATGATATCGCCGTTATTACTATAGACCGTAATAGTTCTATTTAAGCCAGAAACACTAGACTCCCAATCTTTTATGGTTCTTTCCCATGATTTGCATCCAACAAGAGAAATCCCCACAAGAGCTACAACTAGTAGAGCAAATACCCAATATTTTGATTTCATTTTTTTCCCTCCCAATTTTAGTAGTTGATCTTCTTAAACTTTTAGCAAAAAGCTTTCATTAGCTTATACGCTAAAAATCAGCTTTTGTTTCGTTGTTTTAGAATAGGGCTGATAAACAGCAAGTGTAGCACCGTTTTTGCAGCTGTTTATAAAAAACTCAAAAATTGATTTAGATCAATGTTTGAACTCCTCTTGTTGTTTATACTAAAACCAAAGACAAAGAGGAGGAGTTAACAATGACTGTTAAAACATTTCAACTAGAGACTTTGACATGTCCAAGTTGTGCTGGAAAGATTGAGGCTGCAGTTAAGAGACTAGAAGGTATAGATGATGTTTCTGTACTATTTACTTCAAGCAGGGTAAAGGTTTCGTTTGATGAATCCCAAACAGATCAAAGGCAAATTCAAAAGACCATTGAAGCCTTAGGCTTTGATGTTTTGTCTGTAAAATAGGAAGAGTATTTTGTTAAAGCTTGAAAAAGGGCAAAGAGTAGTCATATCAGGGCTTTTGATTGTCTTCTCTTCTGCCCTTAAATACCTTAACCTTTACCCAATAGTAAGAGATATTTTGCTGATTTTATCTGCTGTTATAGCAGGATACCCCATTTTTTTAAATGCCTATAGAGCACTTAAGTTTCGGATCCTTGGGATCGAGGCCTTAGTAACCTTAGCAGTTACAGGAGCAATAATAATAGGGGAATTCTTTGAAGCAGCAGCTGTAACCTTTTTGTTTATGCTTGGTTCATATCTTGAAGCAAAGACTTTAGAAAAGACAAGATCCTCTATAAAAGAACTATTAGACTTAGCACCAGATAGTGCCAAAGTGATTAGAGACGGTATTGAAGTAGAGGTTTTGCCAGATGAAGTAAAAAAAGGTGAGACTGTAGTTATTAGGCCAGGGGAAAAGATCCCTATTGATGGTATTGTAATTGAAGGAAGTGCCTTTGTTAATCAAGCACCAATCACAGGAGAGCCTATACCTTTAGAGAAAACAGATGGTGATGAAGTTTTCTCTGGCACAATAATTGAATCAGGATTTTTAATGGTCCGTGCCAATAAGGTGGGGGAAGATACAACTTTCTCGAGGATTTTGCATTTAGTAGAAGAAGCTCAAGATAAAAAAGCAAAAACCCAAAAGTTTCTTGAGATCTTTGCCCGCTATTATACTCCTTCAATTATGGCTCTTGCAGCGATTGTTTTTCTTATTACCTTTGATATTAGGCTTGCTTTGACACTCTTAGTGATTGCATGCCCTGGGGCTTTAGTTATCTCAACACCGGTATCTATTGTTGCTGGTATCGGTAATGGGGCAAAGCACGGTGTTTTAATTAAAGGTGGCGAAATAATCGAAAAGTTAGGTACTGTAAGTGTTGTTGCCTTTGATAAAACAGGAACCCTTACAGTAGGTAGACCAAAAGTTGTCAAACTCAAAGGGTTTAACACCACGGAAGATGAGTTGTTAAGAATTGCTGCAGCTGCGGAAAAATACTCAGAACACCCTTTAGCTAAAGCGATCTTAGAAAAAGCAAATACCAAGTTTTTTGATCTACCAACCCCTAAAAACTCAACGCTTATTCCCGGCCAAGGGGTAAGGGCTGAGGTAGAAGAAAAAGAGATTTTAATTGGTAATCGCAAACTTATGGCAGAAAACAACCTAGAAATATCAATAGAGATAGAAGAATACCTAAAAAGCGAAGAATCAGAGGGCAAAACTGCAGTAATTGTGGGAAGTAATCAGAAGATTTTGGGGACGATTTCCATTGCTGATGAACTAAGAGAAGATGCTGTATTAGTTGTTAGAGAACTCAAACAAATGGGTATTAAAAAGGTAGTAATGCTAACAGGGGACAACAAGAACGCAGCAGCATATATTGCCAAAAAGCTAGATCTCGATGAATTTTATGCTGAGCTACTTCCCGAAGACAAGGTTTCCATACTTCAAAATTTGCAACAACAATATGGTAGAGTCGCTATGGTAGGCGATGGAGTAAACGACGCTCCAGCCCTTGCTTTAAGTGATCTAGGTGTTGCTATGGGTGGCGTAGGTACAGACGTTGCTATGGAGACTGCTGATGTTGTCTTGATGAAAGCTGAGTTAAAAAAACTTCTCTATGCTCTAGATTTGAGCCGCAAAACTGTAAAAAACATGAAGCAAAACATCTATTTTGCCATATTTGTTGTCTTGGTTCTTCTTGTAGGAGTATTGGCTAAGGTAGTATTTTTGTCTTCAGGAATGTTAATTCATGAGCTAAGTGTTATTTTGGTTATTCTTAATGCTATTAGGCTTTTAGGTTTTAAGAGTAAGTTTTAGTACTAGAAAGATGGGGGGGATCTTATGAGCTGCAGTTGTAACCGAGAAGATAATATTCTTAGCAATACTTGTGTAGCCAAAGTACCCATCTTTAGTAAATTAAGTGCCAAAGAACTTATGGAGATTGCCAAAGTCACTACAGATAAAAAGTTTCAAAAAGGTGAAATAATTCTTTTGCCAGGGGATACAATGGATAAACTCTATGTTATTCACGAAGGCAGCGTAAAGATCTCAAGAATCTCTGAATCTGGCAAAGAACAGATCATTAGAATTCTTGGCCCGGGAGATTTTATGGGCGAACTAGCTCTCTTTGCTCCTAGGCTATCTCAAAACAGTGCTGAGGCTCTAGAGGAGACAGTTGTCTGTGAGATAGAAAGCAAGAAGATCAAAGAACTTATGCTTCAATCTTCCCAAATTGCCCTTAAAATCTTAGAGGAAGTTACACAAAGATTAGAGAAAGCTGAAAATCTTGTAGAGAGTATTGGCCTATATGATGTGGAAAAAAGAATAGCTACTATACTACTTGAACTCGCTAAAGACAACGATGAAATTGTTCTTCCCATGAGTAAGAAAGATCTTGCAGCACATATAGGTACGACGCAAGAGACCTTAAGTAGAAAACTGACCTTTTTTCAAGATCAGGGTTTGATTGAGCTGATTGGCCAAAGAAAGATTATAATCCTTAACCGAGAGGGCTTGAGCCTCTGGGATATTAAAAACCAGTAGGTAGCAAAAGATATAAAAACGAGAAAAACGTCTCTAGTTAATCAAGATACTAGGGACGTTTTCTTTATTGAAAAGACAAAGAGCCATATATAAGTTAGACTTATAGCCATAGAGTACATGTAAGTTGTTTTAAAAAACAAACCGAGTTGTAAAAGGTCAAAGGCAAATTTTGGGAGATTAGCCATACTAGGATTTATAAAGACTGTGTAGAATAATAATTTAAGGCTGTTGTCTAAAAAATTAGCTAAAGAAAAAGACAAATTATCTTTTAGTTGCTCTTAAACCGAAAAAAAGAATATAATAGACTAACAAGCTAACAAGCAGATTCAGCTTTCAAGGAGGGAGCGCTTTTTGTACAAAAGCTAGTAAGAGAAATATCACAGAGGATATTTTAGGGTAAACTAGGGTAAATAGAAGGGGCAGAAGCTTCGAAAAACTTTCTAAAAAACAGATTTTGTAAGGTTATAAGTCTTAAGCTCTAATATAGCTTAGCTTTAGCCTAATTAGGTATAAAAGGTAAATATACTTTATGTAAAGGTATTAGTAAGTCGGTTGTTAGTATTAGCTTTTTTAGTCTATTTTAAGAAAAACGCATTTTATATAGAGAAATAAGTTGTGGGGGTTAGAAAATGTCTAAACGAGTAAGAATTGTTACTGATCTTGGCTGCGATTTACCTAAAGAAATAATTGAGGAAAAAGGCATAGAGCGTTTGGGTATGGGTGTTGAAATCG
>DUTE01000306.1 GCA_012842235.1 Bacillota bacterium | reverse complement strand
TCGTCTAGATCTCTGTCTACTAAATCCCCTTGACTAGAAGAAATAGAGCCATCCTTCGCTAAAGGATCAGTATCAGTATCAGCACTCTGATCTTCAACTGTATTCGTTACCCTATCTTTTTCTTGATCTACTACACCTAAATCCTCATTTAGGGTTGTGAAATCTGAGCCCCAGATTAAATAGGCACCAAGGGCAATCAAAAAAGTTAGTAAGACTACTATAACTATAATAGCCTTTCTTTTGCCGTTTGGAAGTTCACTTTTTGAGGCTACTGTCTGCTGTAGTGTACCATCCCACTTTTTTTCAATAGGTAGGGCTTCTTGTTCTCCTTTTTCTTCAGCCTCTGCCAAAGCCAACTCGTATTTTTCTAGGAGTTCCTCTTCGCCAATACCAATAGTCTTGGCATATGAGCGAAGATAAGCCCTACAGTAAAACTCACCTGGTAGTTTATTAAATTCGCCCTTTTCCATAGCCTCTAGAAAAGCCATGCGGATCTTTGTCTCTTGGGCTATCTCTTCTAAGCTTACCCCACGTTCTTCTCTTTGAGCCTTAAGATATTCACCAAACTGCCTCAATGTTCTCCCCTCCCCCTTAGTAGTCTTGCAAAATCTCCTCTAATTCAGATTCATCAACTAAAAGATCTCGAGGTTTACTACCTTGATGTGGCCCAACAATACCAAGTGTCTCCATTATATCGATAAGACGTGCTGCTCTTGTGTAGCCGATACGTAGATGTCTTTGGAGAAAAGATGCTGATGCTCGCTGGTTTTCTACTATTAGCCTTGCTGCCTGAGGCAAAAGCTCATCTTTAGCTTCAAAGGCTAATCTTTGTGTCTCTTCTTCAACTTTGATATCTACATAGTCTGGATCACCTTGGTTTTTCCAAAAATCAACAATAGCATTGACCTCACTATCGGATACAAAAGCCCCTTGTAGACGGACTGGTTTTGCTAAACCAATTGGATAAAAGAGCATATCACCTTTGCCTAACAACTTCTCAGCCCCGCGCATATCTAAGATAATGCTTGAATCTGTACCAGATGACACTGCAAAGGCAATTCTCGAAGGTATATTGGCCTTAATTAGACCTGTAACAACATCTGTTGATGGCCTTTGTGTAGCAACAATTAAATGCATCCCTGCTGCCCTTGCCTTTTGGGCTAAGCGACAGATCGCTTCTTCAACCTCAGCAGAGGCTACCATCATCAAATCAGCAAGTTCATCTATAACAATAACTATACAAGGTAAGATTTCTTTTCCTTCTTTTTTAGCTTTTTCATTATAACCTGTAAGATCCCTTACCTTCGCCTCTTCAAAAGCTAAATACCTCTCCTCCATCTCCATAACAGCCCATCTTAAAGCTTTGGCTGCCTCTTTGGGATCTGTAACAACTGGTGTTAAAAGATGAGGTATCCCTTCATAAAGGGCTAATTCCACCCTTTTGGGGTCGATCAAAAGTAGTCTTAGTTCTTCTGGAGTAGCTTTAATAAGAAGACTTACTAACATACTATTAATACAGACACTTTTGCCTGAGCCTGTAGAACCGGCAATTAAAAGATGGATCAGCTTTTTTAAATCAGCCACTACACTTTGGCCGCTAATATCTTTGCCCACACCAAGCAGTAGTGGTGATGCGCCTTGGATAAATGAGGGCGTATTTAAGACTTCTTTTAAGTATACAGTACCTGGTGTTTCATTCGGAACCTCTATACCTACAGCTCTCTTTCCAGGAATTGGTGCTTCAATGCGCACAGAAGGAGCTGCTAAAGCCAATGCTAGATCATCAGCAAGATTCTCTATCTGTTTTACCTTAACACCAGACCCTGGCATTAATTCATACCTAGTTAAGGTTGGACCACAGACATAGCCTGTAATAGTTGCCTCAACACCAAAACTTGCCAATGTATCGGCGACAAGCTGAGAGCGATCCCGTTGTTTTTCATTAGGGAGGTGTTTAGGTTCGTTTAACAGATCAAGTGTTGGCCTGTTTTCCAAAGCAGTTTTGCCTAACTTATCAGGGCTTACAGCATCTGCAAGTTCCTTAGAGGTAGCAACATGTGAAAGCTCAACTTTGCCAGTGGCTTTTTTCTTCTTCCTTCGGTCTTTCTTTTTGCCGGAAAGATCTCTCTTCTTAGCCTTTTCAGCTTTTTTCTCTGTTTTTTTACCTTTAGGTAAAAACAGGTAAGTAAAATAAAAACCAATTCTATCAAGTAAAGGTTTGCGGCCGATACCTAAAATAGAGACGATTAGAACTAGACTTAGAAAGATAAATGTACCGGTTTTGCCAAATATCCACCAAAGAAAACCTGTCAGTAAAACACCAACATATCCCCCACCTAAGCCTTGTTTTGCGTAGTCTAACATCTCCTGCCAAGGGACTTGGCCTACAGTCTGATCGATAGGTAAAAATAGATTTGCCCCTGCCAAAAAGACCATATATAAAATCACAATAAACCCAACTCTGCTTTTGGGTTGAAGCCAATATCTTCTTAACATGTAAGAAAAAGCCATGTATAAGAGGATAACGGGAAATACCCCAGCCAAAGAGCCAAAAACCATCGTCAGTACTTTATTTAAGACAATACCTAACTGGCCTTCAGGTGGGAAATAGATATTCCACCACATCAAAACGGCGACAGCAATAAGAACTATACTGCCTACTTCGCTTTGAAAGTTCTCCCAAAAGCTAGTTTGTTCTTCTGTTCTTTCAACTTTATCTGTTTTTTTTGTTTTTTTCTTATGCCGGGAAACTGCCATTTTTTTCACCTCTCTGACCATTATATTTTCTCCATCAAAGTATGCTTGTCCTTTGTAAAAAGCAAAAAGAAAAACGGGACTCGTGCCCCGTTTATGCTTCAATCTTGCCTATTCTAATCTCATCATCTAAGACTGGCTCAACTATATTAAGTGCATGATCACCGATACGTTCTAGGTTGTTTAACAGTTCCACAAAGACTACGCCGGTAAATGGTGAACAAGCACCAGCATTTAGCCTTTTTAAGTGGGCACGTCTTAAGCGAGACTCTGTTTCGTCGATCTCTTTTTCAACCTTTATTACCTCTCTTGCTAGATGGCGATTGTCTGTTTTTAATGCTTCAACCGCTCGAGCAAACTGGTTTTCTACAAGAAGAAAATAGTCTTGAAGTTCATCAACGGCTGTGTCAGAAAAATTAATATTTTCGTCTAAAGCTGTCTCGGCAAATTGAGCAAGGTTGTTGGCATGATCACCAATTCTTTCAATATCATTGACAATATGCATTAATCCAGCCATTCTTGTAGATTGAGGTTTTGTTAAAGAGGTCTGCGAAAGCAAAGTAGAAAGATATTCTACTACCTCTTTTTGAATATGATCGACGACATCCTCTTTGACGTAGGTGTCTTCTATGCGTTTTCTATTTTGTTCAAAGAATCCAATTCTTGCATCCTCTATCATCTCACCGGCAATGTTGGCCATTCGTATAAGCTCTTTTGTTGCTAGTGATAAGGCTACTGAGGGTGTATTTAGCATTCGCTTATCCAGATAGGCAGGTGCTTTTTGTGGCAGTGGATCTTTTCCTGGTACCAACAGATTAACTGCCTTTACTAGGAAATTCACAAGGCCTATCCAAAGAAGTGTATTAGCAAGGTTGAAAGCAGTATGGGCATTGGCTACCATATGCGCAAAGTCTGCTTGCGGATTGATAAAACGCACTAAAGCGTTAAACCAAGGTAAAAAGATCATGGCAAGTATTGATCCTATCAAGTTAAACAAAAGGTGAGCTAAAGCTGCTTTTTTTGCATTTCTTGAAGCTCCAATAGATGCGAGTATTGCAGTGATACAAGTACCAATATTAGCCCCTAAAATTATAGGTAAGGCTGCATCAAATGTTAGAAGACCTTGGTTTCCAAGGGCGATCACTAAACCTGTAGTAGCTGATGACGATTGGATAATCATCGTTACAGCCACACCCAAAAGCAAAGCTTCTATAGGAGATTTTCCTATAGACAAAAAAAGTTGGGCTATTTTGGGACTCTCTTTAATTGCCGCCATGGAACTACCCATTGTATCTAGACCAAGAAACAAAAGTCCAAAGCCTAAAAAGGTCTGCCCCACATAGCGGTATGTCTTGTTTTTCGATATCATAGTCAGCATAACACCTATACCAATTGCAGGTAAGGCCCATTCAGAAAGATTAATAGCTATAAGCCAAGCGGTAATAGTAGTACCAATATTGGCACCCATAATAACGCCAATAGCTTGTTGTAAAGTCATTAACCCTGCGTTAACAAAGCCTACTACCATAACTGTTGTTGCTGAACTAGATTGAATAACTGCCGTAACTAGAGCTCCAACTAAAATCGCCAAAAATATATTACCTGTAAGGATCTCTAAAATACGACGTAAGCGATCACCGGCAGCCTTTTGCATCCCATCTCCCATAAGCTTCATGCCATAAAGAAAAAGGCCTAGACCGCCAATTACACCAAATGATATTTCTTTGACCACTAAATTACTGGCCGAAGGCCAGAATTCACCTCCTTGTGACTTAAAATCTATAAGTCATTTTTTTAACTAACTCTAAGTTTATTTCTGTAATTCTAAGAAAAATCCTTCCTACCAGCTAAAGTAATCTGACGGCAATCTGTCTTGTTTTTTCTATAAGAATAATGATCCCTACCACATATAGTACAGATGCCACTTTGATATACTCTAACCCCAACAGTATTTAATATTAACCCATTAAACCCATTTAAATCAAGGAAAAGATGATTATTGTTTATTCTAAAGACCTTATTAGTCAAGTCAGGATAGTACCTAGCAAACTTTTTATAAAGGTCCTCTCCTACCTCATAACAGCAGCTATTTGCTGAAGGACCAATAGCTGCAACAATCTCTTTGGCTCCATTTTTTTTAAGTATCTCTACTGCCTTTAGAGCTATTCCTTGAAGAGAGCCTTGCCAACCTGCATGGACTATTGCTACATGTCTTCCTGATCTATCAGCCAAAACAATTGGTAAACAATCTGCAGTAAAAACTGCTCCTAAATGATTGTCTTTAACGATTAGTCCATCACCTTCGTGAGTTTTTTGGTCGTCAATAACTGTTATAGTAGTTGTCTCAATGGTTGTTCCATGTATCTGCTTAAGATAGACTACCTTTCTCTGAAAGAGCTCTTCTAAATCATTTATTACCTTTTTGTCCTTGGCATTTCCCAGTTTGTTAGTGCTAAAAAGATTAAAAGCAGGAAAATTCACAAATGTCCCAAATGGTATGCCCTTATATAGCTTTAATTGGTAATAGATCTTGTCCATAAAATAAACGCCCCAAAGCGAGGCTTTCCTCCTTATTCGGGGCTAATCCTAAAAACTACTTATCCCCGGTGTCTTATCTACTATAATAACATCTTTGCCAATAACTTTAATTTTCGTCCAGGGAATAACAACATCCTCTTTTCTTTTTAATATTCCCCAAAGGTTTCCAGCTCCGGGAACAACAAACGCTGTAATTTGACCGGTTTGCATATCGATCTCTAAATCAACTATTTCACCTAATCTTACACCTGTAGAAGCGTCGACAACCTCTTTTTGCTTAAGTTCAGTTAGTCTTATAGCCATCTAAGACACCTCCACATTAGTTTATGCCTTAAAAAAACATCGGACACAAAAAACCGCCTCTAGGACCATGGCCAGAGGCGGAATTGTTGTAAAAAAGCTAGCACTGAGTCTAAAGACGGCGGTTCTTTTCTGTTTTCTGCAAGTTTGAACCGGAATTTTACCGGAGGACCTTCTTTACCATCAACCACTTCGATGGCGTTTTCTCCTGCCTCAATACTGCATAAAAGAGGAAAGAGCACACACCACCAGTTTTGTCCTTCACCTTTGCCTATAATCACCTGTAAAGAAAGATATTCTCCCTTGGGAAGCTCTAATGAACCATATTTTTTCTGGGGATAGCTCTCTCGTCTAAGCTCTATACTTACCTCATACTTCTTGTCAATTGCCTCTTTGGCTACTTCTTCTATTGAGCTTTGATTGCTTTTTAGTATCTCTAAGACCTGGTGTAAGTCTTTTTCGTTATAAAGGAGTTTATTTACTTCACTTAAAACTGCATCTTTGGCCTTTAGTTTAAGAAGTTGATCGTCTGCTGAATCTGAGTTAGCTAAAACATGAAGCCGTAAAAACTCTTGACAACTGTCATCTGTGCCTAACAAAAACAGAGGGAGAAGAAGGAAGGCAAGGATAAAGAGAACTGGTTTTTCCATCTTTCTAACCATTATTTTGTTCCCTCCCCTTCCTTATAGTGAAGTTTAAGATCTAGCAAAGCAGCCTTTTCTAATCTCGACACTTGTGCCTGTGAAATGCCGATCTCTTCTGCCACTTCCATCTGGGTTCTACCTTCAAAAAAACGCATATTTAGTATTTTGCGTTCTCTATCACCAAGATTACCTATAGCTTCTCTCAAAGAGATCTCTTCTATCCAAACACTATCTGAGGTTTTTTCATCATCGATCTGGTCCATAACAAAGATAGGATCTCCACCGTCGTGGTAGATCGGTTCAAACAAAGAGATAGGCTCCTGTATGGCATCTAAAGCAAAGACAATCTCTTCTCGATCTACACCTAAGGCCTCAGCAATCTCAGTAAGTGTTGGATCAACACCTTTTTCACTTGCTAGTCTGTCACGTATTTGCAAAGCTTTATAAGCGATATCCCGAAGTGAACGGCTTACTCTAATTGGGTTATTATCTCTTAAATAACGTCTGATCTCACCGATTATCATAGGAACAGCGTATGTAGAAAAGCGAACATTTTGACTGAGATCAAAGTTGTCTATAGCTTTCATTAAACCGATACAACCTACTTGAAATAGATCGTCAACATTTTCTCCTCGGTTATTAAAGCGCTGAATTACACTTAATACTAATCTTAGATTTCCTTGTATAAGCTCTTCTCTTGCAGCATTATCACCTTGTTTTACTTGATAAAGCAGTTTTTTCATCTTTTCGTTTTTTATAATTGGCAATTCTGCTGTATTCACTCCACAAATCTCAACTTTATTCAACATTTGCTTCCCTCCTACCATCCATCTCAATAAAGAGTATGGGTGGTAAAGGGCGAAGATATACCTAAAAATGATTAAAAAAAAACAGGTCCCAAAATGGACCTGATTTTTAATCGAATTTTTTGAGCTCACGCCGTAGTTTTTTCATTATTCTCTTTTCAAGACGGGAAATATAGGATTGAGAGATTCCCATTTTATCAGCTACCTCTTTTTGGGTCAGCTCCCTTTCTGTGCCTATACCATAACGCAAGGTTACTATCTCTTGTTCCCGAGGTTCAAGTTTTCCTAAAGCAGCCTTAAGAAGGTCTTTTTCTGTTTCTTCTTCAAGAATCTGGTAGACACCATCACCTTCTGTTGCTGGTAATACATCAAGCCAGGAAAGTTCGTTGCCATCCCAATCAGTATTAAGAGGATCGTCTAAATAGACCTCTTTAGCTCTTTGGTGTCTTCTTAGAAACATCAAAATCTCATTTTCAATACACCTTGAGGCATAGGTAGCTAACTTAATATTTTTTCCCAAATCGAAGGTATTTACCGCTTTTATCAGCCCTATTGTACCAATAGAGACAAGATCTTCAATGCCTATACCTGTATTTTCAAACTTTCTGGCAATATAAACCACAAGTCTTAGGTTTCTTTCTATTAGAGTACTTTTGACACTAAGCTCACCTGATTGTAATCTTTTAAGTAATAATCTCTCTTCTTCAGGCAAAAGTGGTGGTGGTAAAACTTCACTAGAGCCTACATAATAGATGCTGCGACGCTTTGCTAGAAACTGGCTCAACCACAGCTTTAATTTTAATAAGCTTATGTTAGATATT
>DUTE01000032.1 GCA_012842235.1 Bacillota bacterium | reverse complement strand
GTCTACACATTAATAATCAACAGAAGCGATTGCAGTGCTGAAGAACTACTGGAGATGTATAAACGCAGAAAGGGCATAAAATTCAGGTTGTGATTTAATATCTACATTAAACCTCTCTGCTTTTATACATCTCCAGTAGTTCTTCAGCACTGCAATCGCTTCTGTTGATTATTAATGTGTAGACACCATCTCTAGCACCTGGTACTAAACATACCGAAGCCTTAAAGAGCATCAAAGACCAGGCAAGTTTAAAATTAGTATGCTCTAACGAGTTGGGTCAAAAAAATCTTCCAGATATCTACCTTAATAAATTCTGCCTTTAATTCATTAAGTTCCTGTTGTAATAACCAATAACGGCTTAAATGACTCATTAGTATATTCCTTGCCATTTTTACTCTTTAGACCAACAGAAGATTTTACAAAGTGCCAATTAACTGCTTTGCCTTCTTTTGTTCTACTGCTTTTTGGACGGTTTATGCCACACTGCTACAATATCTTCTTAAGTTCTTTATACAATCTCATCTGGTAGCGGAAAGTTTTGTAAGGTACCTAGCAGCTAGTTGCTAAAAACTTTGGTACACTCCGTAAAAAACCTATCTAACTAATTTATCATTGAATCTTTGTTGCACAGAGATCTTTTACTAGCCGGTCTCCGTGGTTTATAGCCAATCTAAGTTCGTGGACGTTCTTAGCTATATTAACTCTAACAATTGATGTGCTATCAGTTCCTTGCATAAAACTTTTTTCATTTTGAATATACTTCAAAGTAAGCGCCTCAAGCGCCTCCTTTGTTATTTAAGGGATTCTTCAAACACCTAGAATGTTAACAAGAGGCGCTAGGCGCTTTTTTATCAACTTCGATTTTCAATTATTACAAAATACTCGTTTTTAAAGATGCACTTTAACGATTTTAAGAAAAACAAACTCCAAGCGAAATTTCCTTCTAAAGAAGCTTCCTAGGGTCAAGCTCTGTCACTTCAACAAATGTAAATGGTTCATCTGCTTTATTGAGTCTTTCCCGTATATAGATTAAACCTGCTACAAGACCTTTTTCAGGATTAAAAAGAAGCTCGTGAAGTGCTCTTTGAATCCTTGTCCCTTCAATTGGGGCATATTCACTTGCTGGTACTTGATAGAATGTATGAATCTGTCCGTTTGAGGCACCTCTTAAAGCATATTCTAGCATTATATGGCCAGAGCATATATTCCCTGTTGCCGAGATCATTCGGCTTGGTTTCTCAGGTACTAACGCCTCTAAAGCCCAGAGGTTTCGATCGGATAGATCGTAACCACCATAGGCCACACCAACTTTACCATCGAATTCTTTTTGAGGATCAAAAAGACGGTTAAAGCAAACTGCATAATCTGCAAGCCAATTGCTCTTAGGCCCAAGAAGCTCTCTTACAATCTCTCTTTGAAACTCATCTAAGAGAGTTGTGTTCATCAACTTTACACCTAAATAAATAGGATCTTCTACAGATTCTTTAATTTTTTGAGGTACTGTCAAAAGCCAAGATAACACCTGTTCTTTTTGGCCTGCTGCATCTTCTCCTGCAAGAGTTGCACTAAAGTCTTTTTCCAAAACTAGTTCTTCTTTTCTCTGCCTCTTCCAGACCTCATAAATTTTTTGGGTTGTATAGGCGTATTCTTCTATTTTATACTCTGTACCAAGTGGTGGTAAATGGTATTTGCAACTAGGAATAACAGGGTAGTTTGGGCAAAAAGAAAGAGCTTCTTCCATAAACTCTAAATACTCTTTGAGACTCTTTTCCCAACCTCTACCTTTCCAAGTTACAGTATAGCCTTCTTCTCCATTTTTAGAAGTAATCTTCTCTACAACCATTCTTGGAGCAGAGATCTTCCAAGCTTCCATTTCAGAAACCTGATCAGGGCCTTCGGCGATAACTGTCTTTAATACACTAAAGCCTAAGCCACCTTCTATATCAGCTTTAATCTGTTTTGCATTGGTTGACAGCTGTCCTGAGGCCTTACCAAAGGGGTTTTTGATCTTATAAGGTCCATAAAAACTTGAGACATCAATACCATATCTCTCTTTTATATGCTCTTCAGGCTCGCTTATCACTTTTTGATAATCCTCTTTTAGAGCCTTATAATAATTGTCTGAGATAGTAAACTTTCGAGGTAAAAAATAAGTCGGTTTTACCATCCTAAGCCCTCCAGCTCTTTTACTACTTCCTCAATAGCCTTTCTTTCTTTGTCTGTAACTCCAGGGCCATATGGATCAAAAGAAGCCTCTTTGGGAACTAACCCCTGAGCTACAAGAACATGAAGCATTCTTTCTATATAGCCTTCCATAGGCTGAATAAATGTTACCTCAGCAAGCTTATCAACAAGAAGCATTAGTTCGACAAACTGCTTATAGTCTTTATCATAGTAAGCGTCGATCATGGCCTTTTGCATCCTGCAAAAAGCTGAACCAATACCAACTAAAGCACCTTTGCCACCTCGAGCAATTGTATAACCAAACATGCGATCTTCACCTGTAATAAGCACTTTGTCAGGGAATTCTTTAGCTAACATATTAGCCACATCTTGATAGGTCATTACCGAATCTAAGGTAGCCATTTTAATTGAAACAGCATTTTTTAGAGCAAATAGTTCTCTTAAAACATCAAGACTATAAGTAATGCCTCCTGCTGCCTCGTAAAGATAAAATAATACCATAGGAAGACCTAGAGAATCTAAAGCAGTATGGTATTTTACAATCCACTCATCCTGATCTTTTTTCCCGCGAAAATAGACAGGAGCATAGCATAAAATCCCATCTGCACCTAGTTTCTTGGCATGTTTACCCATTTCCAGGGCTTTTTCGACAAAGTCTTCGTTACTAGTTGCATCTTCAGCCTTTGCTCCCACACCACAGATAATCTGTTTGTCCTTGCTTAGTGCCTCTCTCCAGGTGTTAAAGACTTGTTCTCTATCTGAAGAAGACAGAAGAAGGCCCCTTCCTGTATGAGCCCAAAGTGCTACACCGGTTATTGGTTGTGTATCCATCCATTTAGCATATGAAGCTTGAGCTTTATAATCAATACTACCATCTTTTCTAAAAGTTACTGGTACAGCAGGATAAAGAGACCTCTCTAACTCTAAGAACATATTATCACTCCTTTTTTTCGCTTAATGAAATTAATTCCACATGTTACATTTTAACACCTGCCAAAGAACTAGACTTAATGTTTAAGAAAGCACACCTTAGAGGGTGTGCTTTCTTGCTAAAAACTATAAATCATACTTAATGCACCTTGGAGTCTGTTAACCTTGTTTCCTTCTTTAGGATATATCCTCTGGATTTTTGCATCTGTCTTTAGGGTTAAAGAAGATGCAAACTCCTTTTTGAAGGATGCTTCAACACCAAGTTTTCTCTCTAAAATATCGCTTAGAAAAAACTCTGACCAGGCTTTTTCTCTACCCATATCCAGCCAGTGCTCGGTAAGATCTCCCGGGCCATGCCTTTCATAACTAAGACCTAAAACAGAAGAGTAATCAGGCTTTTTTTGACCAAGCATAAGAAGGATTCTATCGGCATCAGGTCCCAAATCATCACCTAAAAATTCGTATCTGTTAGTATATCTAGCCTCTCCTCCATAATGGGCATGAAGAAAACGAGTATTTGCAGTATAACCAAGACTATATTGCAGGTCTTTCTCCTTGATTTTGATCTCTTGACTATTGTATGCAACAGTAATCCCCATAACTGGCAGTTGGACATCTTTAAGAGGATTTTGAGGGAAATCATCGACAATGATATCAGTAAATAAAACTCCTCCATCAGCGAGTCTATAACCTAAGTTAAAACCCATGCAGACATTGATATCGCGGTTTTTTAACTCTTCTTTTTTAAGACCAATATGCTGTACAAGATAGACTGGTAGAAAAGGTACTGGGTTAAACATCACCCATACATCATTTCCATCGCCAACAACAACACTAGTTTCATAAAAATCAAGATAGAAAGGAAAATCTTCTTTATCGATTCGAATTCTATGAGCTATAAAATAACGCCTGTCCCAAAGAGGTGATAAAAGCCGTTCATACCTCCAATCAAAGCTAAAAAGAGAAAAAGAAAAGTCATAACTGCCACTTAATAGATAGGCTGATACAGCTTGGGAAGGAAAAAGCAAAGAATCATTCCAGTCGGTATAACCGTTTTTTAACCTAAAGTTTATACC
>DUTE01000305.1 GCA_012842235.1 Bacillota bacterium | reverse complement strand
ACAGATACACGCCCTAGCGGCAGATGGTGGCTTTATCATACCGACAGTTCTGGTAATCTACCTTTTAGTTAAAGCATCGAGTAACCAGGAGAGAGTGCGGGGAATTATGGCAATTGTCATAAGTGCTCTTGTTGTCTTTGGTATTAGCACTGTTTTTGATTTTGGCCCAGAATACCCTAGTTTTACTTTTATCGATCCTATGTATCTCTTTGGTGCTTTAGCAGGAGTGATAGCCTATATTCTTGGCAGATCAAGAAGAGCAGCTTTTATAGGTGGTTTAGGAAGTATTTTACTTGTAGAAAGTGGTAGTATTGTTTATCAACAAGTTACTGAAGGAGGGCCGGCAAATTTGGGAACTGCAGGATTCTTCACAGGAGCCCTCATTGCAGGTTTAGTGGCGATTATTTTAGCAGAGGTAATAGGTGAAACACGAGAGATGCTTCAAGGTGGTCCGCAAAAAGGAGACAATTATCCTACAGGCTTAAAAAAAGGTAATGCACCTGCTGATATTGAGGAGGCTAACGTGGCTAATGAGGCAAATGCAATAAAGGCGACACATGCTTTCAGATACAATCAGCCAGTTTTAGTCTTAGAGATCAGTGAAGATGGGTCTGTACGGGTATTTTTGGAGGAGAATGCTCTATGAGAAGCAAAATCCTTCTCAGTATTTTGCTTGTAACTCTTATTTTCTCTGTTTCTGTATCTGCTAAAGAGGAGATCTTTTCTTTAGTAGATGAAGAAGGCAATATTATTACCAAGACTTCTCTTATGTTAAGTGAAGGTGATATTTACATATCTGCAGATAACAGTGAATATGAAGTTATTGGCAAAGAGGATGATAAATTTAAGGTACACAAAAAAGGCACCGTTGATCTTAGTGCCTATTTAACGTATCCTATAGAGATCCAGACTCAAGGCGGAAAACCAATAATAGGTATCTATCATACCCACAGTGATGAATCATATGCACCAGGGGAGCCAAGCCGTCCTTATCCAGGACAGATCTATCAAGTAGGTAAGGCACTAAAAGATGCCCTAGAGGAACATGGCTTTCAAGTAGACTGGTCACAGGCCAACCACAATCCCCATGATGGTGCAGCGTATACTAGATCTCGAGATACAGCGGCTAAACTCTTAAAAAACAACCCCATAACAGTGATAGATGTGCATCGCGATGCTGTTCCTGACCCAGAATTCTACTCCACAGAAATAGAGGGGCAATCAGCAGCTAAAGTAAGAATTGTTACAGGTAAGCAAAACCAAAATAGAACCGGTAACTTTGAATATGCCAAAGCTCTAAAAGCAAAAGCAGATAACAATTACCCTGGTATAATTGAAGGTATATTTTGGGCTAAGGGAAACTATAATCAAGATCTTGGACCAAGAATGATTCTTTTGGAGTTTGGTACCCATGTTTTACCACTAGAGGATGCCCTTGTTTCAGCACACAGATTTGCTGATGTTATTGCAGCCTCTCTTCCTGAAGGCGGAGGAAGAGCTGAGAGATCAGGTGCAAAAAGTGGGGTGTTTTGGGTAATCTTATTGGCTTTAGGTGGGTTAGGGATATTTCTTTTAATAAATAAAGAGGGGCTTTCTGGGCTAAAAAATATTGGTCAAAAATTTACCCATGCCCTAAGAAAGCAAAGAGGCAAAGAATAAAGAATGATAATAGTCTACCAGTGTTATGGGGGAACCCACTCATCGGTAAGTGCAGCTTATATCCACCTAAACCTTTTATCATCTAATCCCCAAGGTGAAGACCTCTTAGCAATGCCTTTGTTTGATAGGCTAACTGCGGCCGATTTTGGCCGCCTTTTTTATCATGGTGAGGATGAGTGGGGTAATAAAATCTATTCTATGGGAAGAGGTAAAGACGCAAAAGTAATTAATAATTACACAGAGAGTCTAAGAAAATTTCACTTAATCGACGATATCGCCTTTATTGATACATTGCCATATGTTAATATAAAGATGCGCCTTGGAGGTTTTTTCTCTCGCTACCTGGGATTGACTGTTATTGGTCGTCCTCTTTGTGTAGCAGGCACTCTAGAAATATTGCCTTTAATTAGAGACTTAGTTGAAAAGGTCAAGGACAAATATGGCTACAAGAGGTGATCATATGCATAAAGGCGTCGTAGCAATTGTAGGCCGTCCTAATGTGGGCAAATCTACTTTATTTAACAGGTTATGTGGAAGTAGAAAAGCAATTGTCGAAGACTATCCTGGTGTTACTAGGGATCGTATATATGGAGAAACTGAGTGGAATGGAGTACCCTTTACCATTATCGATACAGGTGGTATTGTCTTAAATGACGAAAACCTATTTGTCAAAGAGACGAGGATGCAGGCAGAGATAGCTGTAGAAGAAGCTGATGTCATAATCTTTGTTGTAGATGGTAGAGAAGGTGTTACTGCCCTAGATCGGGATATTGCACAGATCTTAAGGGTAAAGGGCAAACAGGTTGTTATTGCTGCAAACAAACTGGAAAATATTACAGGGACTGAGCTGTGGGATTTTTATTCTCTTGGTTTTGAAGAAGTAATTAGGGTATCAGCTGAACATGGTACAGGCACAGGAGATCTCTTAGATGAGGTTGTCAAACTGCTGCCTGAGACTAGTACCCCAGACTATACAGAGGCAATTAAAGTTGCTGTAGTAGGTAGACCTAATGTGGGTAAATCGTCGTTGGTAAACAATCTTCTTGGCGAACAAAGAGTTATTGTCAGTGACATACCTGGTACTACTAGAGATGCAGTGGATGTTCCTTTTATCTATAATGAACAGGAGTATGTCCTAATCGATACAGCCGGTTTGAGAAAAAAAGGTAGGATTTGGGAGTCTGTCGAGCGCTATAGTGTTATTCGCTCTTTACGGGCTATTGATGAGGCTGATGTTGTTGTTCATCTGCTTGATCTTTTAGAGGGTGTTACAGAGCAAGATACAAGGATTGCAGGATACGCCCATGAACAAGGTAAAGCGATTATATTTGCCGGCAATAAATGGGATCTGATTCCTAAAGAAACCGGTACATTTGAAAAGACAATAGCGGAGATAGAATCAAAGCTCGCCTTTGCTAACTATGCTCCTGTTACACTTATTTCAGCGATTACAGGTCAAAGAATCAGTGAGCTTTTAGAACTCATCGTCGAACTTGATAGACAAGCAGAATTAGAGGTACCAACAAGCAGAATTAATGAAACAATTAGAGATGCTATAAGAATGCAAGAACCCCCTTCTGATAAGGGAGAAAGACTTAGGATCTATTATGCTGTACAGACAGGAACAAAACCACCTCGTTTTACTTTATTTGTTAACAATCCCAAGCTGATGCACTTCTCCTATGCAAGGTATATAGAAAATCGTCTTAGAGAGGCTTTTGGCTTTTTAGGCTCTAGAATAATCCTCAATTACAAATCTCGTAGCGAATCTGATGTGTATCAGAGGCGTGGAAAGGAGTAAGCATATGCCAATAGTCTTTAGTATCTTAATAGGCTATTTAGTGGGTTCAATACCTTTTGGCTTATTGCTTTGTCGTCTCTTTTTAGGTATTGATATTAGAGAATATGGGAGTGGCAATATAGGGGCTACTAATGTTCAAAGAACTACAGGAATTATTTTAGGTGTATCTGTTTTGGTTTTAGATCTGCTAAAAGGTTTTATTAGTGCTTGGATTGGTTTTAGCTTAGCAAATGAAACAGGTGCTATCTTGGCAAGTATTGCAGCTATAGCAGGGCACAATTGGTCAGTTTATTTGAAGTTTGGCGGTGGCAAAGGCGTAGCTACTACAGCTGGTGTTGCTCTGTTTTTGTTTCCTAAATCATATATTATACTTTTACCATTATGGTTTATTGTGGTTTACCTAACTAAATATGTCTCCTTAGCCTCTATTATTTCAGCAATTGCGATGCCTTTTGCGGTAATAATCTTTGGTTATTCGCTACCATATATAATTATGAGTATTTGTGCAGCAATTTTTGCTGTCTATAGGCATAAAAGCAATATTGAAAGGCTTAGAGCAGGGACCGAGTCTAAATTTAACTTAAGGAAAAGATAAAAAGAATCTAAGGCGGTTATGTTATTAATCTCTTTTTTAAGTTCTCATAAACGAGGAATAAGGTACAGCTAACGGTTATTATTTTCCCAAAGAGGTAAAAAAAGTGAAATTAAAGTTAAAAACAATTAATGGAGATTTTGCTATTTGTTATCTAGACCCTAAAGCCCAAATCCCTTTATGGTCTAGAAATGATCTTTTTTACTCGTTAACTATGACTAAAGATGAGCTCTCTATTGTAACGTTACAAGCACAAGTTCCCAAAGGGATAAAATGTGATCCTTTTTGGAATATACTGATGGTTATCGGGCCTTTAGATTTTTCCTTAGTTGGTGTGCTTGCAGATATCTCTAAAGTATTAAAAGCGGCAGAGATCAGCATATTTGTTATTTCAACCTACGAGACAGATTATATTTTAGTAAAGAAAGATAATCTGCAAAAAGCTATTACTGTTTTAAACAACTCAGGATACGAAGTGTTATGTTAAAATTTAAAAAAGTAAAGACCTGTCTACCTAAATGGGATAGGTCTTTTTTTGTCTATTTTTTTAGTCTAAATGAATTCGACACTTGATAATTTGAGTTTTAATAGTAACTGTTCCTGTGTAGATTGTTTCTGTAACTATTGAGCCTTGGTGTTAAGAGAAATCTTTTTTTAGTTTTGAGCATATGTTTTAAGCGATAGATCAAAACAGCAGTTACAAGGTTTACAGAAAAGAACTAACTTTTTCTAGTTATACTCCTTTGGTTTAGGTTCTTGTTCTGCTTAGCATTAAAGATGCATAGTTTTTAGAGACAGAGATTTGTCTTTCTAAGTTGTCAAAGACAAACCCTAAGCAAGAAGGAGCCTTAGGAGGCTAGGAGGGGAGTATAGCATGGAAGCTACAGCGGTCTTTCGAGACATAGTGGCCCGTACACGGGGTGATATTTACATTGGTATAGTTGGCCCTGTGCGTACAGGTAAATCCACATTTATTAAACGATTTGTTGATCTTATGGTTTTGCCACTTATCCGCGATGAGCAGTTAAAAAGAAGAACCAGAGATGAACTGCCACAAAGTGGTTCAGGACGCATGATTATGACTACAGAACCAAAATTTGTGCCAGATGAAGCAGTAACAGTAGAGTTGCCTGAAGGAATGAGAGCAAGCCTGAGATTGGTTGATTGTGTAGGTTATACAGTAACAGGTGCACTTGGTTATGTAGATGAAGCAGGTCTACGTTTAGTCCGCACTCCTTGGAGCGACGAGGAGATGAGCTTTGAAAAAGCTGCAGAAATGGGAACAAGAAAGGTAATACAGGATCACTCTAATATAGGTCTAGTAGTCACAACAGATGGCACAATCACCGATCTACCTAGAGAGAACTATGTTGAAGCTGAAGAACGTGTTATAAGAGAGTTAAAAGAGCTTGGCAAACCCTTTATTGTCCTGTTAAATTCAGTTAACCCTTATGGTGACGAGGCAATTTTATTGGCAGAAGAACTTTCAGCAAAATATGGTGTCTCAGTTGTGCCTGTAGATTGTCTTCACCTAACTGAAGCTCAGATTGCCAATATCCTTACAAATCTTCTCTACGAGTTTCCGCTAAGAGCTGTTTCAGTTAATTTACCTGACTGGGTCATTGAATTACCAATGGAACATGAACTAAGAGAAAAAATTGAAAAGGCAATTTTTGATCATGTAGCTAACATTGAAAAAGCAAAAGAAGTCGCTTGGGCAAGGGAAAAGCTACGTGAAGAGATTTATGAACTAGAAACAGCTCTTACACCAGAGATGGATTTAGGTTATGGAAAAGCAAAGATTGAGCTAAATGTAAAAGCAGAGGTCTTTTACGAAATCCTTACAGAAATCACAGGCTTTAATGTCGAGAGTGAAGCAGGTCTATTTAGCCTTTTAATTGAACTCGGTAGTTCGAAAAAAGAGTATGATAAAGTAGCAGAGGCACTTCAAGAGGTTAGAAACAAAGGCTATGGTATAGTTAGACCAGGAAAAGAGGATATTATCCTTGAATCGCCAGAAGCTATAAAGCAAGGCAATCGTTTTGGACTAAAACTTAAAGCCTCAGCGCCTTCCTATCATATTATTAAAGCTGATATATTTGCAGAGGTTACACCGTTTGTTGGTACAGAAAAGCAAGGAGAAGAGTTTGTCAGTCAGCTTGTAGAAGAAGTAACTCAAAATCCAAATACTATTTGGGAAAAAGATTTTCTTGGTAGAAACCTCGCCGATATGATGCTTGGAGGAATTGAAAGCAAATTGTATCGCATGCCTTTTAATGCTCAAGAGAAGCTACAAGAAACACTAGAGCGGATTCTCAACGAAGGCAGCGGCGGGTTAATTTGCATTATTTTTTAGGAAGAGCGATCGCTCTTCCTAATTTTTTAAGAAAAAAACAGTTTTTTTGTTGGCAGAAGAAGGAAATTGCCAGTCCTTTGCGAATATCATAGCAGACAACCTAAATTAAGGTTGGCTACTAGGGACGGGAGTTCCGAGGGGTTAGGTAGATTGGCGGGAGGTGAACTTCATGTCAAAAGTAACCAAAGTGGATTTGGTAAATAGCGTGGCAGAGAAAGCTGGTCTATCCAAAAAAGATGCTGGCAAAGCTCTAGATGCTGTTTTAGAAAGCATCACAGAAGCTTTAGCCAGAAAAGAAAGGGTTCAGTTGGTGGGTTTTGGTACATTTGAGGTTAGACATCGCGAAGCTCGCAAAGGGCGCAATCCACGTGATCCTGAAAAGGTGATCGACATTCCTGCTAGAAACGTGCCTGCTTTTAAACCTGGAAAAGGCTTGAAAGAGGCGGTAAAGTAACCTTTCCTCCATCTCAGCTGAGATCTT
>DUTE01000031.1 GCA_012842235.1 Bacillota bacterium | reverse complement strand
TAAGAATTTGCGTTATAGTGTTCTAATATCTTGCTAGTACTGTATGCAATAAGTCCTGATAGAGCTGCTGTGATCAGTTCAGTCCCTCTACCTCCCAAAATAAATGTTAAGCTTGCACTAGCAACCATAACAGCAAAAACTCTTTGCCATATAGTATAGATGGGGCTATTTAGGTCAGCTAATCTTTGTTTAGCTTCTTGAAATGTTATCTTACCACTACTCAAATCGCGTGATATAGCATTTACACCAGCAATTCGACCTAGATCTTGGCCTCTGTTTCTTGTGCGGCGAACCTTTGTCAGAAAATCACCATTATTTCCCACTGTAAGAAAGATGCCTGTAGGGGTAACATAAGCTTCAACAGAATATCCCAAAGCTTTACCCATTCTCTCCATAGTCTCTTCTGCTCTATAAACTTCAGCACCTGAGGTTAGCAACATTTCTCCAGCTAAGAGAATTAGATCAACCACCTCATTGTGCACTGAATTGCCCCCCTTTCTAAAAAAGCCCTTCGGGACATCCCGAAGGGCTTTAGTGACAAAAGTGCCGCTTAGTCGACTAACTCATAAACACTAACCTTTTTGCCATTTTTGCCTCTTGGCTCAAAGGTCACATAGCCATCAATGAGAGAGTAAATTGTATGGTCTCTACCTAGTCCTACGTTGTTACCAGGATGGACCTTAGTACCTCTCTGTCTGACTAGGATGCTCCCAGCGGGAACATACTCACCGCCAAAATGCTTAACACCTAGGCGTTTAGCTTCAGAATCACGACCGTTTTTGCTGCTACCCACACCTTTTTTGCTTGCAAAAAACTGAAGATTAATACGGAGCATCTCTAACACCTCCTTAGTATGTCTATACTGACATATTCCCTATAACTGTCTGCCAAGTCCTCTAGTGCCCACTGCAAAGTGTGCAAAATAGTTTCTGTCCTGAGCTTTTGTTCTTCACTCATTTGAGACCATTTGGGGACTATGACAAACTCCGTTGTTTCTTCGTTTTGAAAAATCTTAACAGGTATCTGATAGCGTTGAAGAGCCATTCCTGCTGCAAAAGTAATACTAGAGATACCCGCACAGACTATATCCTCGCCTGCTTGAGCAAACCCAGTATGGCCTTTTACACTGACTCGTTCAATACGCTCACTAATTTCAATAACAATGTGGGTCATTATCCTACAATTGATGTGATTTTGAGCTCTGTGTAAGGTTGACGATGACCTTGTTTGCGACGATAGTTCTTTTTGGCTTTGTATTTAAAAACAATAATCTTCTTACCTTTGCCATTTTTAACTACCTCTGCAGTCACCTTAGCTCCGTCAACATAAGGAGCACCAACTTTTGTCTCTTCGCCACCAACTAGCAGCACTTTGTCGAGTTCAACTTCGTTACCAGCATCAATGTTGAGCTTTTCAACTCTGATAACATCACCCTCGCTGACTCTATACTGCTTTCCACCGGTTTCTACAACTGCATACTTCAACCTGCACACCTCCATTCTCTTAGACTCGCCGAGAAAAGGCGCGTAATTTTACGTCTTAAAGCCTTGCCCGAGCGGTTCCGAGCAACAGGTTGTTAGTCACTCTTTGTTAGTATAGCATCTTAATAAGTTCTTGTAAACTAGCTAGTAATAAAAGACTACAAATGCTACTTAGCTTGCCTAAATCCCACAATCAAATGAAGCTATCTAGCGAGCAATCTTATCTGGTATTTTTTACTAGCTAAGACAGCTAAACTTTACTTAATAGACACAATATCTCTTTATCTACCAAACAGAGATTATAAAGACAAAAAGAACCTTAATACTTTGTTGTATTTTTTCTCTAAAGCAAGAAAAAACGTGTGTTATTTCAGTTTCCTAACCTAGTATTAGAGCATTAGTTCTTCTGTTTCAACTCTTCTTTTCAAATCAAGGACTTTTTCCTCTATAGTCTTTGCCACTTTAAAAAACTCTTCTAAAGGAGCCCCTGTGGGATCTTCTAAGCCCCAATCCTCTTGATATTTCGAAGGAATATATGGACATTCTACGTTACAACCCATTGTAATTATTATATCAACTAGTGGCAATTCCTCTAGTAATTTAGGGTATTGCAAGTGGTTCATATTAATGCCATAAAGCTTTTCTATAGCTAAAACAGCATCTTGATTTATTTTACTCTTTAGCTTAGTACCTGCAGAATAGCATTGGAAAACCTCAGATGCCACCATATTTCCTATCGCCTCAGCCATTTGCGACCGACAGGAGTTGTGAACACATATAAAAGCAACCTTTATCTTCATTAGCTTTCTCTCCAGTCTTGCTAGAATGATCTTTTATACTACCAGCTTTAAGATAGTTAAAAAAAGCTAGTCCTATATTAGGTAATGATATAACCCAAAACAACACCTAAATCTTCACGACTAGGTGCTGTCTTTTTTGAGTTTGCGTATATATAAACAGTTTTCTAATAATTAAGTTGCTTAAGGTCACCTTGATAAATCAATCTGTCTGCTAAACTAAGAAAGTCTTGAGGCCTAACGAGGTTTCTCGATACATGAAAGTCTAAAATACCACTTTCGTTTAAGACATAATAAACAAACTCCGAACAGAGAAACCTGTTATCAGCACAGGCCTCTTTTTTTAATAGACTATGAAACAGTCCTTTGTAGTTGTATTTGTAAATATGGCTATTATTAATAAATTGATTTAATAGTGATATAGCTTTTTCATGTTGTTCTTTTGTTACCTCTATCTCTAATACTGCCCCAGGTAACACCTTGTGAAACTTATATATACCTTCATCAAGTCTTTCTCTTCTAAATCTACCTAGAAATGGGTTAAACACATACTTTCTCCCAAAACTATACATTGTATTTAAATCTTTATCTAAAGCTAAAGCTGCATGGGTATATTTATCTTTTTTTACAAGTTGAATAAGCCTAGAAATCATTGTATTAGTTCATGGAGAAATATTATCTGT
>DUTE01000304.1 GCA_012842235.1 Bacillota bacterium | reverse complement strand
TGTTATTGTTTTTCAAGAACAGATTATTGAAATAGCCACCAACTTAGGTGGATTTACGCCTGGTGAATCAGATCGTTTACGCAAAGCTCTCTCTAGTAGAAAACGTGCCCCTGAACTTTTAGAATATAAGACACTTTTTCTCAAGCGCGCACAAAAGCGTGGTATTCCTGAAGAGACTGCCAAAACAATCTTCAATACTTTAGAAAGTTTTGCCGGTTATGGTTTTTGTGAAGCTCACGCTGCTTCCTTTGCACAAACTGCATATAAAACTGCCTATCTACGTTGTCACTATCCTGCAGAATTCTTTGCTGCCATCTTAAATAACCAGCCTTTAGGCTATTATCCACCCCAGTCTGTGCTTTGGGAAGCGAAGCACTGTGGGGTTAAGATAGTCCCTCTCAATATCAACTCCTCACCAATAGAAACTAAAGGAAAAGATAACCAAATCTATCTAGGGCTAAAACTTATAAAAAGTCTATCAACAACTTTGTTAGAAAAAATAATATGTAACCGTCCCTTTAAGTCTTTAACTGATCTTGATTTCATATCACCTAATAAGCTTAGTCCTCTTATTTTATCTGGCGCACTAGACTGTTTTTCTAAAAGCAGACGTAGTCTTCTTTGGGAGATTTGGGATACCCCACCAATTCCTGGCGATTTTTCTCCCTGGGAACGTTTTTTAAGGGAGATAATGGTTCTTGATCTATCACCTTCTTCACATATTTTGGAGTTTTATCGACCAGATCTGCCTTCTTCTGTACTAAAAGCAAAACAAGCTCTTAAAACCTCTGGTTCAATTCTTTTTGCCGGTCAGATATTAAAGCCTCATACCCCACCAACTAAAAGTGGCCAAAAAGTAGTGTTTTTTGTTATGGAAGATGAGACTGGGCAGATTGATGTAACCTATTTTCCTAAAGATCAATCTTTTGATATCAAAGAAGGTGGTGTCGCTTTAGTCTCGGGCAAAATGGATCATAGCCGTGCTCCTAATCTATTGTTAGAAAATATTACTTACCTCGGTACACCTAAACACACTTAAGATCTACTTTTTTTGCTTTTTAATAACATTGTTTTTCTCTTTCTCTTTTGCTTTTGTATCTAGGTCTGCTGGCCTTTAAAAGAGGAACAAGTTCTAGATAAACGAATTACTTTAAAGAAGAACTACTTGTAAAGAGAGGCTGAAACATGATTTTTAAGGTTATCGCCAATCCTGTAGCTGGGAGGGGCCGTACGAAGGCTGCCTTACCTAACCTAGAACTAGAATTGAATAATTTAGGTATCGCTTACGAATTATACCTAACAAAAGAACCAGGCCATGCTTCAATCTTAGCTAAACAAGCTGAAGGCTATAACGGAATTATTGCTGTAGGTGGAGATGGTACTATTAATGAGATTGTTAATGGTATGCCAAAAAATAAACCTCTTTGCATTGTTCCTCTTGGAACCGGGAATGATCTAGCACGATCTCTAAATATACCTTTTGGTATTGAAAGTTTAAAAACTTTAGTCTCTGGAAATATAGTGAAAATAGATCTTGGTATAGAACAAGATGGAGTCTTTGCTTGCTCTGTAGCCTTAGGCTTAGCTACAGATGTAATGCTTAAGGTTAATGCCAACCGTAACCATCGTCTAATCCGAGGATCTTTAGCGATAAATCTATCAATAGTATCATCAGCTTTTTCCCTAAAACCATTAAAACTTAGAATAAAAGCTGATAATAAACATCTGTA
>DUTE01000303.1 GCA_012842235.1 Bacillota bacterium | reverse complement strand
TCCGACACCATTCTTGCTACATTTAAATCCAGCTAGAATTAACTATATACTTGTAAGCCACCAAGATCCTGATCTCTGTGCTAGTATCCCTAAATTCGAAGAATTTGTTAGCCCAGATCTGCAAATAATCACCCATTCTCGTGCAGCAGTACTTCTACCTCACTATGGTATAAAAGCACCTTATTTCAACATCGATGCTAACAATTGGCAACTCACTCTTAAAAGTGGACGTGTTCTTAAATTCGTTTTTACACCTTATATGCACTTTCCAGGGTCATTCATGACCTATGATACAAAATCTAAGATCCTTTTTAGTGGCGATGTCTTTGGTGGGCTCTCTTTTGACTGGTCTTTGTATGCTAATGAATACTATCCCGAAGCTATGAAAGCCTTTCATGAAAACTATATGCCCTCTCGGACAATCTTAGAAAATGCTATGAACAAACTTCGAAAACTTGATATATCTATGATCGCTCCTCAACACGGTTCCATTATCAACAAAGATATTGATAAATATATAGATATTTTAGCTAATTTAGAGTGTGGCGATTACCTTTTAGTTGACTAGTTGAGTAATGATTTTTATAACTACTTATTAGGGGGTTTTTGTATGGAGGTTACCTATAAAGACCTGCTTCAGCTTATAATTCAACGAGAAATGGGTATTTTAGGCCCTGAAAAAACACATGAAACCGTTAAACAAGCAGGTTTAAATATAGATAATGATGGCAATCTTTTAGATGAAAATCTTGGCTTTTCTGAGCTAGAAAAGCTTATAGAAGCGTTTCATACAAATTATGGCCCAGTTACAGTTATGGGCTGTAAAATCGCGGTACTACGCCTAGCTAGACAGGGTAATTTAGAGCTTCCCAAGTTGCTTAGTTAATTGAACATTTCCTTTGTTTTTTACACTAAAAAGTCGAGAACATTTATAGGGAGGTTCACTTGCTATGAGAAAAGCGTTTATCGCTCTTCTTATCGTTGTTGTTGGCTGGTCTATAAGAGCTGCTGCACTTCCAGATAATGCAGAAAGTGTAGTTAAAGAGATTACTGCCCTAACAATGCCTAATGCCCGTGAAACAAGGAAATTAGCTGTTGAAAACACCCTACTTCGTTTCTTTTCTGAGCTTAAACTTAGTGAACAACAGATCGAATCTTTCTTAAAAACCTTTCAAGCAGATTTAAAACTGCAACAAGAACTTGCTGAAAACTATCTTGAGGTATTAAAAAAAGAACAACAAGACATCTTAAATAACTCAGTTGCAAACGATAAAAAATACACCATAGACCCTCTAGAAAAAAGAGAAAACACCTTAAAAAGGAGAATTCTTTGGTTGAGTTTTTTAAAAGAACTAGACCCTAAACAAAGAGAAAAACTAACCGACTTAAAGGTTAGCTCCTTTTTACCAAGTATCTCTCAATTTCAAGTTAGAGCAGATATTTTTAAGCAAAAGCAAAAAACTCGTCGTTATGCTACTAAGTTCTCGACTTTACCTAGAGCATATAGAGTACCAAGCGGAAAAAGAAATCAAATAAAACTACGTGAACCTAGGTATTTCTTAAAAAACCAATTACACTTTTGGCCGAAATCTAATTTTCTTTTTCAACCTGCAAACTAGTCATAACTAGGTACGTCTTCAGTAGACGTACCTTTTTTTGTTTTTTGGTAAAGGATTAAATTCAGCTAAAAACGAATACTAAAACTAGTTTTTAGGAGGGATCTTATGACTTTAGAGGATTCTTGTGCTTATTTGGATTTTCAAAAAAGGGTTACTGAAAGTGATTTTTTTGACATTGGTTCTTTTGTTAATGCTAATAATGTCGGTTCGTCCTTAAACATTCAATGTTCTCAAGGGTTTCTTAAACTCTCTTTTTACAGAGAAGACATCATCTCCATACGTATAAACGTAAAAAATCCACCTGCAGCAGAAGATAGTATAGCAATTTGGGGAAAACCTGAGGTAGTAAAGACAGAATATGAAGATTTTCCTGAGAAAATTGTCTTTAGTAGTTCAGTTTTAAAAGTAGTTATCGATAAAGATCCTGTTCGCCTTTTAATCTATAAAGACAAGCGGCTACTCGTCTCGGAGAGTACTTTAGGAATATGTCATGATGGCCATAGTAAAATATTCTGCTATAAAGATATGGATCCTAAAGATCACTTTTATGGCTTTGGCGAAAAGACGGGTTTTCTTAATAAGCGTGGGCAAAAAATGGAGATGTGGAACACTGATGTCTTACCACATACTCCTGATGTAGACCGTATGTATCAGTCTATACCTTTTTTTATAACTGTCCGTTCTGGATTTGCTCACGGAATCTTTCTTGATGATCCTGGTCTTACTACTTTTGATTTAAAATCTAGTA
>DUTE01000030.1 GCA_012842235.1 Bacillota bacterium | reverse complement strand
TGATAGTAAGTCGATTTGTCGATTCAGATACTTTAGAGGTAGCTAATTTTGAAAACAGCTATAATCTTAAGAAACTGCAATATCCTGATGTAAATATTGCAACAACAAATATTAATAATTGGCATTTCAATATTTACATCAGGATATTGCAGTTTCCTAAGATTATAGCTATTTTCAAAATTAGCTACCTCTAAAGTATCTGAATCGACAAATCGACTTACTATCAATTCATAAGGATAAAGTTTTTCTAGATTCCTTCCATAGAAGACTTCGGTAAACTCTGTACGTCTATTAATAGAAGCCTCTAGTGAGGCATGCACTATTGTTTGAGTTATCTTTTTTTGTTCTTCTGCATCTATTAGCTGCTTTTTACTTAAATATAACTTTCCAGGAAAATTGAGATCTAGCTTATCGTTTTGAAAATAATTGCGATTACCTTGATATAAATAAATCTGAGTCTTAAAGCCATAATCCTTTTCTGAAAACGAAATATCATTAAATAAACTATTGTGGGAGTAAGACGAATAGATATCGTACCCACCATTGACAAAAATATAGTCAATATCGTTTAGCTGATAATAGAAATTGTCTTTACTTGCATCAGGTGACAACTCAATTAAAGTCTTGATATCAAAATTATAATCTAGAGCGACTTCTCCATTTTGTGGAAGGGTCTTTTCCTGGTTAAGATAAGTTGCCAATCGCAGAGGTTGTACTCCATTGGCAAAACCTATTAAGGCTATACGCTCATCAACTTTATTAAAAAGAATACTTTCTAAGTCTTCATTTTCATTGTAAAGTTCGTTAAGAACTTCTAGAATAACTAAGGCTTTGTATAAATCACTCTCGTTTTCTTGGTTTATGCTATTTTTACCATCGGTTTTAAGTAATACTATATAACCATTAGCAGCTAAATACTCACCTAAATAGCTAAATCCCTGCTTCTCATCTTGTGTTTGGCCATTGATAAAAACAACGGGGAAACGGCCTTCATCCTCGGGTAAATAAATATCAAGACTAGTATTAGCATTTAGAGAGTCCGGTGAAACATTGTGCAGTTCTAGACCTTTTTCTTTTAATTTTGCTAAAGGATCAATTGAAAAATGAATATCATTGTTACTAGTACTTTCTTTATTATTAAGACTAATAGTCATAGTTTGGAAATCGTAGATCTCTTGAGAAAGCAATTGGTTATCTTTTTTTGCATCTTTCTCTATTGTTGGAGATAAAGCAAAATCCTGCACGTCTCCACTTTCTGAAAATAAAAACCAGCTATAGTAAATGAGTCCAACTACAGAAATCAATAAAAGACAAACATACATTATTTGGAGACTAGTTTTCGCTTTGATTTTTCTATATTGTAAAAAAGCCCCCCCGAAACAAAATATCAGGGTTATCAGTACAGTTATAGGAACAACAACTAAAATATCTGTAACATGCACAGGAATAACATTTATCCTTAGACTAAGATAGCTAATAACTGCAACAGCTATAAATCCACCTATAACAATCAAAGGAGCTTTTCTAAGTAAGCCTATTAAAACCGAGATAGCCAGCCATAAAATACTAAAACCCAATAATCCCCACAAAAAATATTGCCAACTAAATTCTCCACTGATGACTGAAAGACTAATTGCAACTAGAAATAAAGTTACACATAAAAACAGAGCAATAGAACCGTAGATAACATGATATTTAATATCTTCCTTTTTAAGAGTTTGTTCAGTCGCTAAATTAGTCTGATCGTTATGCACTTACTCACACCTCCATTTATTTTTGCAAAGAGTATCAATTTGTTGTTAGTTAAAAAGATCATTTGAAAAACAATTGAGTATTTCCCCCTAACTGGCTACTCTAAACTAAATTTTGCCAATTGTTATCCCGACACCTTCGCCTATGTTCTTAAAACATACTCTTTGAGGTCTTTCTAATTCTCGTAGTCTAAATGCTACAGATTCTTCACCTTCTAAAGAAGTTATTACCTTTTGTAAACAGATCCCACTTTCATCCTTTATCTCTACTAGCGGTATTCTAGATATTTTATCGGTATTACATGATAACTTAAACGACACACAATAGGTCCCTGGTTCTTCTAAATAGATTGTTTTTTCGCTCTTTTTCTCTAAGTTAAAATGACTATGCACGCAAAACCTTTTTTTAACTAACTGTTCTAGAACTTTTATACTCTTTGCTGCATAAACAAGATGGCCAAGGTTGCTCAAGTGCACTCCGTCGTTTTTATCTGAATTATTTAAGGTTAAAAGTAGCTCTTCAAAACTGTAGCCTTTATCTTGTAATCTAAAAAAAGTTTTATTGATATCTATCAAAGGTGTTTTTGTCTCTT
>DUTE01000302.1 GCA_012842235.1 Bacillota bacterium | reverse complement strand
TTAAACGCCGTACTTGATCGATAGACTGAACATTGCGTGCAAAAAGAATAACCCCACCTATATGATAGTTACGCAACAAAGATTCAGTCTCCGCATCAACTCTCTTTCCATCAAAACCTACCATAAGAAGTTGACCTACTTTTTTTTGTAAAGACACTAAACTCCCCCCTTTTATGTATAGAAGAAGCAGGCCTTAACCTGCTTCTTACTACTTAAGATCTAAATTATGCTTTTCAATAAAGTAGTCGAGAAGCACTTGGGCTTTCTTCTCAGAATGAACTAGAGGATGATTGACTAAAGCCATAAGCGCACGGGAATAACTGCCCGTTACAGCTGCTTCAACAGTCAATTGTTCATAAGCTTTTACATGCTGCATAAGACCTCTATAGCTAAGATCTACATGGCCTGCACTAAGTGGATGAGCCCCACTGCCGTTAATAACACAAGAGATCTCTACACCTGCATCATCACTTAGATCCTTTAAGGCACCATTGTTTAGGGTGTTGACAATATGGACCTCATTTTTATCGTTATAAATAGCAGAAATAAGTGATAGAGCCACATGACTGTAATAAGCACCTCCGCGCTTTGAGAGTGCTTCTGGCTTTTGGTATTGGTCTTTGTCCCGGTAGATATCTAAAAGTTCTTCTTCAATTTCCATAACCACCTGAGCTCTTGTCTTCTTTTGTTCTTTCAGATACTCAAGCATCTCTTCTTCGAGGTAATAATATTTCAAGTAGCCATTTGGCAAAGTTCCTAAGGCATGGAAAAAAACAGGATCATAATCAAGATCGGGAATATTTGCTGCCGTAGACGGTGTGATCTTTTCTAAAACCTCTTTAGTTCTGTCCTCACCTTTTACCACAATCTTTCTTACCCAACCAAGATGGTTAAGGCCTACATAGTCAAGGTGTACATCGTCTACAGAAACGCCAAGATGTCTAGCTACACCCATCTGCATACCGATTGGGCCATTACAAAGACCAATAGTCTTTTGCCAACCAAAACGGATAAGAGCCTCGGTAACTATTCCTGAAGGGTTGGTAAAGTTAATTAACCAGGCATCAGGGCAGAGTTTTTCCATATCTTTGGCATAGTCTAAAAGGACAGGTATTGTCCGCATAGCTTTAGCAAAACCTGCTGCACCAGTAGTCTCCTGGCCGATAACCCCATGTTTTATACAAAAAAGAGAATCATCGTGTCTTGCTTGCTGATGACCAACTCTTATTTGGGTAATGACAAAGTCTGCACCTTTTAATGCCTCTTCTCTATCAAGGGTATAACTCAGTTTTATCTCTGGTGCTAAATGTTCCATCAACCTTTTAGAAAATTCGCCAACATCAACTAATCTTTCTTTATCTACATCTAAAAGAATAATCTCTTTAACAGGAATCTCTTTCTTCTTTTCTATAAGTCCACTCAGCAACTCAGGAGTATAGGTGCTACCTCCACCAATTACACACAGTTTCATAGTCTTGCCTGATTTATCAGGCTTTTACACCTCCAGATTAATTATCCCTAAATGTTTTTTTGAGATTGTTTATTACTTCATTGGTTATAGGTACATCAACCAAATCATAAGCATAGAAAATAGCTCCAAAAGCAGGCTCTAAAGTAGGCACAATAACCTCATTATTAGGATGATGACTAGAAATCTTCTCTCTAAAGGCATCTAGCATTGCCGGGTTATCACCTTTTTGAGCCACAGAACCACCGATGACAACTTTTACATGTTCATCAGGCTGGAAAAGTTTGTCAATAGCCACATTAACTGTAAGTCCCATCTCTTCGCCTACTTCACGTAAAAGACCTAATGCTACTTGATCACCTTTATTTGCAGCTTCAAAAACAAGAGGGGTCAGCTCACTAAATTTGACAATTCCTCTTTCACCACGATAAAAAAAGTCCAATATATCAATTAAGCGATCAATACCTATTTCTTCACAGAACATATCATAAAGAATGGTCTTTGGTCCTCTGCCTTCCCAACCTCTTACTGCTCTCTTAAAAGCTGTTACACCAATATAGGAAGCCCCTGCAGCATCACCAAAGAGATCACCAATACCCCCAACCTGCAGTCTATCACCTTTTTTATTAAAGCCAATACAGTTTGTTCCTGTACCACAGACTACACCCACACCGACTCCATCAAGGGTGCCTACTTTGAGAATAATAACTGCATCATTTTCAATAGACATTTTAGGGGCTGGATTGACCGGTTCAACTACTTGATGAACATACTCAAAGTCTTTGTCGCGATCTGCACCGGCCATGCCATAGAAAGCAGCAGTAACATCCTCTTTTGTAATCCCTGCATCTTTTATTGCTCCCTCAATCGCTTTTTTTACTTCATTTCGTGCTGCTTCTATACCATTTACTTGAAAGTTACCTGTGCCAGCAGTATAGGTGCCAATAATATGGCCATGATAATCGGCAATCATTGCCAGAGTCTTTGTTGCTCCTGCATCTAATCCTAGCACATAACTCATAAATACACCTCCTGGTTTATTAGCAATTCTTCTCTTTATCTAAAGATAATCCTGCCCTTATAACAAATTGTCAAAAAGATTAGGGTAGAGCGAACTAAACCCTGTCAAAAAACAGACAGGGTTTAGTTTGACAACACATATAAACTTAATTTTGCCAACTTTTTTGTTTCCTCTAAAAATCTTTACTTAGCTATTTCATGCCTCTTGGCTCAGAGATAACTAATGCATTTATTACCCAAATATCTTTGTCTGCTGCCAAGGTAATATCTAAAGGCTTATCCTTTATCTCTATCTCTGTAAACTTTACCTTCATAAAAAGTCCTGGTAACATCCATTTTTCAAGATAAATATCATCATTTATCCAAAGATTCATAGAAGGCCTAGCATTGATATCGTTGAAGATAAATGTAAGGCGATATTTACCAGGCTCTAAGTTAACACGAAATGTTGCTTCTTCAGCACTTGCTACCATATCTCTAGCTTGATCACCTTGAAGGGTTAAAGTGCGTCTACCAAATAAGCCTTCTGTGTAAAGCCAGCCATAGCCTACTTTAGGATCATATTCAGTTTCATCGGTGATTTGAATATAGCCTTTTGCCACTTCAGAATCGGTCGTCCCAAAATCAAAAGCATAGTAGATCTTGCCAGCTATATCTAGATCCATTACATTATAATTGTAAGAACCATCTAAAAACTCACCAGCAAAAGCAACACTTGTTAATATAAGACAAATAAGTAACAGTCCCCTTAACCTTCTCATACAATTCCCCCCCATAGACGTCTATTTTTGTATTTCTACTGACACAAAAATATACCTTTTTTTCTCAAGTGGTAGTATTTTCTCCAATCTTAGCTAGATATTAGCTAATAAGCTTTTTGCTTTTACATTACTTCCTTTTTAGGGGTGAGCACATGGTTTTTCTAGTTACTTTTTTCTTAATTTTGAGTTTGTCTTTTCAGTCTCATGCCTTTGTTATTGGCGAATATATTGCTACCTTAAAAGCTCAGCCAAATATAGGCTCAGAAACTGTTACCCAAGCTATGCGTCTTGATCCTGTAGAGATATTAGAAGACGGCCTATGGTGTCTAGTTTCATTACCTAGACAACACAACTACAAAGGTTATATCCAAAAGAGTAATCTTATCGATTGGCAACATCCAAAAGGCAAATCTTATGTTGTCCAAACAAAAGTCCTCTCTCTTTATGATAAACCAGGAGGTAATTTTGTTCTCTCCTTACCTTTTGCCTCTTTGGTAACTGTGTTAGAGGAAACTAAAGACTATTATTTAGTTGCCACCTACCAAGGTGACCTTTATGCAAAAAAAAGTGATCTCTATTGCATTGAAAACAAGCCAGTAAAAGCCAATGATTTAATTGAGACCGCTAAAGAATATCTTGGCGTCCCTTATCTCTGGGGAGGTGTAGGACCTTCTGGTTTTGACTGTTCTGGCTTTGTTTGGGCAGTTGTTGCAAGTTATGGTTATTATCTACCAAGAGATGCAGGGCCTCAGTATTATTACGAAAAATTTACACCTGTAGAACAAAATAGATTGCTCCCTGGGGATTTAGTGTTTTTTTCTACTTATAAAGAAGGCCCAAGCCATGTAGGAATCTACATTGGCAATAACCAGTTTATTAATTCAGCTAGTTCTACTGGTGTCACAATAGCTTCACTAAAAACAACTTATTATAAAACTCGCTATCTAGGAGCTAGAAGAATGCCTTTTGTCTATCAATAACTTTATTTAGAAGGATTGAGGAGTATTAAAAGGGAATATTAAATTGGGAAACAAGAATAGAAAGCTTTGAAGTCTTTAGCAGAGAAAGCGAATAAACCAATTTTTCTTATAACGGTTTTCCTTTTGTTAAGCTTCCAATATTAAGCATTTTTCTCTGAAAAAGATTGACATATTTTCAAAGCAATATCAAAGGAGGATATGATAATGATTAAACCAATTATGGGCAGCTGGTTTGAATTTCAACATCATAACAAACCAGAAGGCAAATACTGGAACCCCACTTGTGCACAATTTACCTCTGAGGATTGGGATGCCAAGGTTAAAGAGTGTGCTGAACTAGGTATGGAGTATTTAGTCTTAATGCATGTAGCTTTAGATTTTAAGGCTTACTACAAAACAGACATCTTTCCTCATGCTGATGTAGCTTGCTATGATCCCCTTGAAGCTGTTCTTACCGCTGGCGATAAATATGATATGAAGATCTTTATTGGTAACGACTTTTTTGGTCAGTGGGATAGTCCCAATATTATCCACGACCCTGATGCTAGAAGACTTAGATTAAGAGCTATTGGTGAGCTTTATACTAAATATGGTCACCATAAGAGCTTTTACGGTTGGTACTGGTCAAATGAAGCATTTATCAATAAATATTATAGTGAAGACTTCATTGATTATGTTAATGAGTGTTCCAAAGAAGCAAGACGTTTTATGCCCTATGGCAAGATCCTCATTGCTCCATATGGAACAAGAGTAGTTGTACCTGATGATAAATATGTCAAACAGCTTGAATCTATGGATGTTGATATTATCGCCTACCAGGACGAAATTGGTGTTCAAAAAACAAAGGTAGAAGAGAGTGCAGCCTTTTATGAAGGTCTACGCAAAGCCCATGACAAAGTCCCTCATGTAAAGATGTGGGCTGATGTAGAGATATTTGAGTTTGAAGGACAAGTGTATAGGAGTGCATTATTACCTGCTAAATTTGAACGTGTTATTAAACAATTTGAAGCAGTCTCTCCTTATGTAGATAAGATTTTGATCTATCAATATCAGGGAATGATGTCAAAGCCTAATCAAAAGGCATATGCAGGACATGAAGATGCCGCAAAACTTTACACTGATTATTTAGAATGGCTTAAAGCTAATCACCCTGATATGTTGCAAAAGCTTTAATTTTTAAACATAAAACCCTGCTAGCCTTTAAGCTAGGCAGGGTTTTATAACTTCGGAGGTGAAAAACATGAATTTTCCTAGGATCTTTCTAATTTGTTTATTAATAACATCTTTTGCTTCTATACCTGCTGAAGCAAGAATCACTGGTGCTTTTTTTCAGTTAAACGAAGCAAGAATTAACCAAACCCGTCTCCATTGGCAAGAACATCTCGATCTCATGCAAAAAGCCGGTATGGATACAATCATTATCCAATATTCGGCGACTGATTCAAAGCAATTTTTTGGCAGTGGCACTGGCAATACCTATACTTATAGCTTTTTTGGCCCTTTTGCTGCTGGAAACTATGAGATTGTTATTGAAAGAGGCCCTCTTGTTCTCTATGAAATCGAAACATCTTCTCCCTTTAACTACGAAATATCTGGCTCTCTGCCCTCAACAATGTTTGGTGATGATGGCGAAAAACTCAAAGATAAAAACAGAGACAGTCTAGACTCTGCAGTTGTTTGGGGCATAGATGCTAAAGATCCTATTATTATCTCTATCGAACTAGAAGAAGCTACTGATTCAATCTCTATTATTGCTCGAGCTCTTTCAGAGAACAATCCTTTACCTGATGCTAGTGAATTTACCCTAAATGGCAAAACCGCTTTAGGAACTATTGAAGATGATTACTTTTACATCTTAGATGAAGCAGAGAAAAGAGATATGAAAGTCTGGTTAGGTCTAAAGCTTAGTGATATGTGGTGGAGCGGCAATCTTGATCTCAAAAAAGATCTCCAAGAAAACCTAGCTCTAGCCAAGGATCTTTGCGAAAAATATGGTGCTTTTCAGAGTTTCTATGGCTTTTACATCCCTCATGAACTCTACCCTTCGGGAATGCTACCTCAGAATTATTTAGACTTCTTTAGCGATCTCACTAAAGGATTACACAAGCTTGGCAAGCCTGTATCTATTGCCCCATATTTTGGCGGAAACATGTCTCCTAAAGCCCATGGACGCTATTGGGACAGATTCTTGAGCGAAGTTCCTCTTGATGTATTAATGTTACAAGATGGAGTTGGGTGCCACAGACTACCTGTAGAAGAGATACCCCGCTACTACAAAGAGGTCTATGAAATCTGTCAAAAACATGATGTAGAGTTTTGGTCAGATCTTGAGGTCTTCCACCAACTTAGTGGTTCAACCTTTAGCGCTGAGCCTGCTAGTTTTGACCGAGTCCAAAAACAGATTGTTACTCAAAGACCTGTCGTCGATAAGATTGTTATCTTTGATTGGCTTCACTATATGGCCCCAAATAATGGGCCTCAAGCAAAGAAACTCTATGAAGACTATCTTAATTGGTTTTTCGAGCAACAAAAATAAACCTATGACAATCGATGATTTAGTCATAGGTAAAAAAAAACTAAAAACTCCTATCGATTTTCCGATTAAAACTCGGAAAGACAATTTAATAAAGGCTGCTTAGCCCAAGCAGCTAAGCAGCCTTTTTAGATATTATCATAAACCAATTAGAATTCATACTCAATACCACCGCCAAGATAGGTTCTTGCGGTAGTTCTTTCTTGAGTAACATTTACAGACAAACCAATCTCTGTGCAAAACTTTATGGGAGCTGCCAAATATCTATTTAGCCAGGACACTTTCGTACCTAAAAAGGCTTGGCCAAAATAGCTATTGTTTTTTTGGAAGTAATCATCTTCTAGATTATAGACAGAAAAAACAGATGTACCTGCACCTACACCTGTGTAGCGTTCTACATTGTCTTTTTCGCTAAGCTCCCAAAGCAATTTAGTCCCAGCAAGTAAATTATAGTAGTTATCTGTGATATAACCAGATGTAATAATCTGAGGATTAAGCTTTGTTTTACTTGGCAAGAGAAAAACTATCCCATTAAAATCGCCAGATACCGTAAGACCAAAGCCCACATTTTGAACAGCCAATACAGGTACAAGCATTATAAAAAATAATACTGCTATAATAAATCTACGTCCCCACATATCTAATTCTCCTTCCTAAAAGCTATAGGACAGGCCGGCCCCAATTAGTGCCCCACCGTTTATTCGGCCATTGTTGCTTCTGTTTAGATTAAAACCAACCTCTAAATTAGCAAAATATCCGTCGACTATTGCAGGTACTTTGATACCCACTTGGGTTTGAATCCCAAAGCGTACATTACTACTCCAATCCCTAAAAATACCGATTCCTCCACCAAGGTAGCGTTTTATGTTATATGCTTCGCCCATATCACGATTGATTTTTACCCCTACTTTATATAAGTTTGTATTAGTTGTATTTAACCAAAATACTAATTGGGGATCCCAGTTACCGTTTGCAGGGATATCAATAGTTAGACCATCTAACCCATAATTGGCTGCTAAATTCAGATTAGCACCAAACCCAAAGCTTTGTTTTGCTAAAACAAAAATACTTAGTCCACTTATTAATAAACAAATTAAGATAATCTTGCCAACTCTCATGTAACCACCTCACTAATTTTCTCTAAAAGAGCGTACAACGTACATAGAATTAAACCTAGTCAGCTCAATCTTCTAGAAACTCTTTTTCGTTCCTTTTGTCAGATGCTTCCTCCTAAATCCTATCCCTATACCTCTTTTTTTGCACATAACCATATGTTAACAGACTAGGTGATTTTACTAAAGCAAACCTGCCTGTAACAGGCTAATGTCTTTGCTAAAATGACAGCTCTTTTGGAAAAATAAATACTGGTAAATATTACAATCCACAATTTTAAGTTGATAATTGTTTTTACCTGATCTCTATTATATAAACCAAAAGCAAAGTTTCAACCTTTAGCTTTAGACCTTTAGACCCCGATCCTTTTTCTTGGCAACTCTTGTTCTTATTGCTATTCTATATAGAGAGCTTAAGTCTTTATAGATACCACCTGCTTTTTTCTCATTTTTAACAATATTTAAATAGAAAGGAAGACATCTCTTCAAGATGACTAATAGACCGATAGGAGACAAAATAAGTTTAGGAACCAAAGTAGAAAACCCTGTCGTTACTGTAATTATACCTACTTATAACCGTAAAACCATCCTCCTCAAAGCCCTAAATGGCCTATTTCGCCAAACCCTAGCCAAAGACAAATATGAAGTAATCGTTATCGATGATGGTTCTACAGACAATACATTTGCAGCTTTATTAGAGCTAAACCCACCAGTAGAGATGATCTACACTAGAACTGAACGAATGGGACCTGCTGGAGCAAGAAATCAAGGACTTAAAATAGCTAGAGGTAAATTTATAGTTTTTATGGACAGTGACATAGTTCCTTGCCCGGAATTTTTAGAGGCCCACTTAAAAGCACATACTACAGATGATCTTGTTGGCCATGGACCGGTAATCCATACTAATGATATTGATAATCCTACTGAGGCTGAACTGAAACTAACAGATATGTCGAGAGCTTTTTTTGCCACAGGTAATGCCTCTATTCTAAAACAACATCTTTTTGACGCAGGACTGTTTGATGAAGACTTTAGAGAATATGGCTGGGAGGATTTAGAGTTTGGTCTTCGACTCCGCAAACTTGGTCTAAAAAAAATTGAAGTACCTGAAGCCAAAGGTTTCCATTACAAACCAAAACTGTCTGTTAGGGATCTTCACAAATGGAAACAGCGCGAAAGAGAAAGAGGACATACTGCAGTCATCTACTACCGCAAACACCCTATAATGAAAGTTAGATTACAAACTATGATCTCCCCGTTTTGGTTTGGCTTAGATCGATTATTATCTTTAGGAGGCTGGACTGAAAAACCATCTGTAGAGAGTTACCTTGAACGTGTAGAAGAACGTGGCAGTCACATGTGGTTACGTTTTGTTGTAAGACTAATAACTAGCCATAGTTACTTTGAAGGTATGCGTGAAGCACTAAACTCTAACTAGATAGGATTAAATTTCGATCTTTGTAATTGATAATAAAGAAGCACCGTTTAGTAGATACCAAACGGTGCTTTTAATAATCTCTTATGTTGCTTGTCCACTCAATTTTTATTTATCTTTGCTTCTTAAAAAAATAACCTCAAATCAAAAAACCCCTTAGTTAAGTATCTAAGGGGTAAAATAATTCCGGCAGCGTCTTACTCTCCCACAGCGTCTCCACTGCAGTACCCTAGCGCTAAAGAGTGGCACTTCTGTATTCGGAATGGAAACAGGTGGATCCTCTTTGCTATGACCACCGGAAAAGTTTATTCGTTTGTAGGCAATTGGTTGCGGGGGTCGGACTTGAACCGACAACCTCCGGGTTATGAGCCCGACGAGCTACCAGACTGCTCCACCCCGCGGTGTTTTAATAAAAATGGTG
>DUTE01000301.1 GCA_012842235.1 Bacillota bacterium | reverse complement strand
TGCTGGCTTTACTATGAATCAAAAATTAACAATCTACCAGGGAGCATCTTTTTGAACTGTTCCTTTGTCTCAAAACCACTTAAAACGTTATTATAGTGAATGCCAACAAATGCCAAAATACTAAACAATAGCCCAAATTTCTCCAACCGCTTTAGCAAAGAGATTTTGTACTAAACCACGAAAAAACATCTCCTCACCTATAGGAACAAAAAACCCTAAAAGAAAAAACATCTGCCAAAAAGAACCCACAAGTAGATTATCTAGTGGTATATACTCATGAGCTATATCCTCACTAAACGCTGCTTTTATAGAAAAATAACTCATAATAAAGATAATAATACCTAGTATAAAAGCAAGCAAACCACCCTCGATGCCACGTAACCCTAGTGGCAACTTGAATAGATAAGCAAATGTTAATGTTGCAATAATTCTAATTATATTGGCAATATGTGTCTTATACTTAAAGCGGCTCTTTGAAAGCCAAAATTTATTAATAAACACATCAGCTATTAGTGCAAATATAGCCAAAATAAAATAGAGCATATGCTTTAGGTCTCCTCTCTGTTAAGATAAAACCCAGATAATGTTCTCTATTATGTTATCAGATTATTGACTAGTTAACTATTATTATAAATTAGTCTGTTTCGTTATTATTCCTCACCTAGTGTCCACCTGTTTGCTATCTTTTTTGTTTGGCCTAAAATCAAAAAGAAATGATTATTACACTTTATAAAAAGCTAAAATTAAACAAGCCCAGTTTTTCTGGGCTTGTGATCTTATATTCTTTGTTATTAATAATATTGCAGATCTACTTATTTATATGCCTAAACCAACTCAATTAGGGATCTAGTAACCTAGATCCCCAAAATAAAGATTACATTTACTCTTCTAATAGTAATAGCTCTAAAAAGCGACCAACATTTGCCCAGCCATCTCCGAATTTACTGTACATAAGATAGTTTTGTTGAGGTTTATTAGGGTAATCTGTATCGGTTACACCCAAATCCAAGCCAAGACTCATTCCTCTATCTAATTCAACATCTAGTTCATATGCAGGTATGGCAACCTCTATAATATATCCATCTTTAGTGATTGCTGATTCATACTGTAAATCGGTAAATGGAAAACTGTTATTCCAAACATGGTGTTCGGGAAATCCCCCATCAACACCAGGGGCAAAGCCAAATTGGAAATCGAGAGTAGAATAGCTAGTTCTTCCATGACCTACACCATCAAAAGAAACAAATATCTGAATTCCATCAGACTGAAACAAATATGAGCCAGTATAATCCACATATAATTCATCGTCAGTTACATCAGCAGCAACATACAGATATTCGTCGTCCCACATCACATAAAAAACCGCAGAAATATCTTTTGATCCTTTATATTCCGAAACATCCCCAGCAACAATGTATTCAACACTATCAATCTTAATAGCATATTTCTTTGCTTTATCCCATTCTGTAAGTTTCCCATCGATATTCATGCTTTTAGGAGCACGAACTGCCATT
>DUTE01000300.1 GCA_012842235.1 Bacillota bacterium | reverse complement strand
TCGTTATCTTGGGGCAATCGTTTTTAGCGCTGCTTTTTTGAGGGGAGGAAAAGATTTGCAAAAGCAATTTAAAAAGCAGCGCTAAAAACGATTGCCCCAAGATAACGATTTCAGAAGATGTCTAGCCTGCGTGTGCAGGCTAGACCTTAAGGGCCAAGGGCTAAGGCTAACGCTCAAATAAAACTAGCCCAATCTATCTTCTTGTTATCTAAACAATTCTAACGCTTTCTGGGGTCTATTAGTAGTGATGCCTGTAACTCCTAGATCGACAACCTTTTTCATATGCTCTTCTTCATCTATAGTCCAGGCCCACAATACATAGCCTCTATCTAACAACTTTTCTGCTACTTCACGGGATAAATTCACAGCATAAAGATCAAGCATCTTTGTTTTAGCCTCTCTTGCAACTTTCACATATTCTTCATAAGAAGAAACTGCTGTTAAAACAGCACGGGGAAGATCTGGTTCAATTTCTGCAAGAGTAGCTAATGCCTTGGGGATAAAAGAGATAACAACTACATCATCAAGCATATCAGCTTCTTTTAGTGCATCTACGACTTTTTCTTCTGCACCTTCTACCTTAAGCTCTACAACTAAACGGCTCTTTCCTTTTACCTCTTGTAAAACCTCTCTAAAAGTTGGTACAGGCTCACCTTTGTAGGCTTTACCTTTCCAGCTTCCAGCATCAAGTTTTTTAATCTCCTCTAAAGACATCTCTTTAATTGCTCCCTCTCCATCGGTAGTGCGATCAACAAGAGAGTCGTGCATAACAATTAACTCATTGTCTTTACTGAGATGGAGGTCGATTTCGATAGCATCGCAATTAAGAGCAAGTGCTGAACGTACAGCAGCTAAGGTGTTCTCAGGTGCTTCAGAAGAGTTACCTCTGTGAGCTATAATTCGTGGTAAGAGAGGATAGTTATTATCTTTCATTGTCAGGCTCCTTTTTTAACAAACGTTATTTAACAAATTCAACTACACCAAAGCCTGCAGCATCAATAAAGTTACCATTGATAAGGACTCCCCAGGAATAAGCTTCGCCTACGCTAGTGCAGTTTCTGCCTATATTAAAGCCCCATTCATCACCGACTTCTGGCCAGATCTCTGCAGACTCAAAAGATATCTTCACTTCTGCAGTATAAAAGTCCTTCTCTGTTTTAATTGCTACTTCCCACATATCAAGCTCTGGTGTGTTAGTACCGCCATAAGCTAGACCATTTCTTGCAGGAACAGAGTTAAAAGAATATTGAAGCATACTTGCTAGTTCAGGATAGGCTGGATTGATAAATACTGAGTTTTCATCATCATCCCAAGTAGGTCCATTATCTTCTGTCACTGTCTGTCTTAACCAATCTGTGTTCACATAGTTTTTGATCGCTACATAAAGATAGTCTCTATCCCAGGCAACCCAAAACTCTGTCTTCTGAGATGGTTTACCACCAGTTGAGACAAGAAAATCATCTTTTTTCTCTGCTTGTTTCCAAATCTCATCGTCTAAAACACCATCGATTGTAGGAGGTGTAGTTGTGAATTTTGCCTTGACATATTTGTCTGCCGCTGCACTAAAACCTAGTGTCATAACCAATACCAATACCAACAAGCCCCAATTAAATCTCTTCATGATTAACCCTCATTTCTTTAATAAAACTCATGATCTCCCCCAAAATAGCTAGAAACGTTTCTTTTGATTCGGAATAAACGAATAACCTTTTAATAAGTTATCTTGAATCTGCCTTCTTCACCTACCGCCTCTCAAGAAAACGTTCCCTTAGCACTATTTTAAACTTCCGTGTTTTAGAAAAAAATCCTGCTTCTTTATGTATGAAATTCAAAAAAATAGCTAAAGTGGTTTTTAACCACTTTAGCTATTTCAGATTCCAATATGATTGTATTGGTATTTTACCTACACCATAATATTTTTTGTCCTTTTTCCTGTTAGCGTTAGTAATTAATGCCAAGGCACCTGCAACAAAAAGTACAAAAGGTATTACCCATAGTAAAAAAGAGACCAAAATACCACCTAATGCAGCAAGAAACTGCAACAAAGCACCTAGTTTTGGTCGATAAAATCCTGCAAGACCACCTGATGCACCAAGAAATGCTAAAACTAAAAGAATAATTGCATCACTTAAGCAAACAGAGCTCCCTGGTATCTCAAAGAGATAACCTATTACCCCTAACCCCAAAGACAAGGCAGCTCCACCCACACCACCTAGTCCTCCAAGAAGCCCAATTACAGTTCCTAACAACAGCAACCACCACCCTTAGAGATATCCTAATAATAGATTAGCAGATAGAAGTGACAGCTGTATGTCTATTGGTCTTGTAATTATGTGGTTGGTTACAAAAAAAATATAGAATTTTCAAACCTAGATAGCGTATTCTATCATTACACTACAATCTTTTGCAATACTTAGAATATCACCAACCCACTTATTACAATATGTTTTCGACAAAACACATTTAACCCCAACTATCTTCTAATGAAATCAAACCCTAGAATTGGTTTCAGATAAGTTAATAGAACACATCGAAGCAGCTGATTCTTAAGTAAAATTAACTGATTCTCGTTAAAAAATATGTTTGTAAACTAGAATTTCGTCTTTAACAGCTAATATCCTTTTTTTGCCCGAATGTATACAAATATTTTATGTTTTATTAAAAAGTCCATATTCCCACTATTTCTATGCAATATTGAAGATGAGTCTTTTCTGTATAAATTTCAACCTCTAAGGTCTCTGTACCTATAGGAAATATATTGTATTTGTTATCGCTGACAACTTAATGTTTTCCTATACCCTTGTTAGCCGTAATTCTACAATCGCATTGGTATATTTAGCTTTAATTTGTTTGTATGTAACATCCATCTCGCTAAAGCCCACTGCTTCATAGTGTAAACATATTAGTATAGTAGATTTAGGGATATCTTTTGTTTTCCCTTCTTAGATAAGGTAATCATTTAGACCCAAATATAATTCTGGCACAAAACTCTTTAAGATTAATTGGTTTGGTACTCTAAGTCTAGGATTAAGACCAGAACATCTTTTATCAGGCAGTAGACAAAAGCAGCTGAAATACATGCATTTCTAATTGTTTTTCTGCAGTTAGCAGGAGATTGATAAATACTTTGGAAATGCTGATTAACAGGGGGGGTTAGGTATGAGTAATATGTTTCCTAGGCTATTATTGTTGCTTCTTGTTTTAGCTGCTTTTCCAGTGCGAGTTTATGCCAAAGAGTTGGCATGGAATCTAAAAGTTGAAGATAATTGCTTTACACTTTGCTATGGTGAAAACGTTTTACTAAAAGATGTAACTGCTCAATTTAAGGAAAATGTGTTGCATATGTGTTTAGAAGATGACTATTTTGAACCAACACACCGACAAATAATAATAGGATTACTTGATGAAGACAAGAAACGCATTAGCGAACTGACTATAATTCTAGCTGATACACCACAAGATTCTTTAGCAAGGATTGATTTAGAGCCAGAGATATCTTTAACTGGTAACCCATCTTGGGGCAAAAATCCTCTTCTTTGTCGCTTAAACTCTGCTCGAGATGAACGTATTTATCATGTAAGAAGTGGCGAAAGTTTATCACCTGCTGCTAATTCTCTTTATGATCCTCACTTAGATCAAGGGCTAGAATTGGATGGTTTTAAATTTGTAGATGGTTCTCATAATCTAACAGTTACTGCTAGTGGTAAAGACATGGTAAGAATCTGGATACGGAGAGATGTAATAAAAAAACAGGGTATAAATTACTTTATACCGCTTAATAGAGAAGAGTTTGACACTGCTCCAACTGGTTGGTGTAGTTGGTATTCCTATTACCAAAACATTACCGCTAAAGAGTGGGAAAAAAATGTGATTTGGTTGGCTCAAAACCTTCGTGATTATGGCGTAGAATGGGTTCAATTAGACGATGGTTGGCAAGCTCAAGACAAAAATCCCCATACTTCTGGTGGAAGAGATTGGTTTAACACCAATAATAAGTTCCCTAGTGGTATGAAACAAATTGCTGATATTGTTAAAGAAAATCATATGCGGCCAGGTATCTGGTTAATTCCCCAAAAAATTGACCGAGACGATCTATATAACGCCAATCCAGATTATTTCCTCCATTACCGAGATGGTTCACCTGTTAAGCATACCGACTGGGCCCCTGATAATCGGGCTATGTATGTAGTAGATGTAACTAATCAAGATGCACTTAATAACTACTATCGACCTCTGCTAGAAATGATCGTTAATGACTGGGGTTTTGAATATCTTAAGATCGATGATCAGCCACGCATTGCCAATTTATATCAAGATTACAAAATAGTTTTTTCTGATCCCTCTTTTTCAGGTGTAGAAGCATACCGCTTAAGCCTCAAAAATATTAAAGATATTCTCGGGCCAACGGGGTTTCTATTAGGTTGCTATGGTGTTCCTCTTGAAGGTGTCGGTATCATGGACGGCAGCCGAACCGGTGGCGATATGGGTGCTAGTTGGGCTGGCAGTCGTATCATTATAGATACTGTTTTTAGATGGGGATTTACCAATGGTCTAGCTTGGTGGTGTGACCCAGATACAGTCTGTGTACGTTCTCCACTCACAGAAGATGAAGCAAAAATGCTTGCTTCGATGGTTACCTTAACTGGCCAAACATTTATGGCTTCTGACTTTATGTATCAATTACCCAAGGAGCGGGTGGAAATACTCAAGCGTTCCATGCCTACTCTTTCTACCTATCCGGTTGAATTATACCCTTGGGATACAAACCAAAGAAACCGTCCATCTGTCATCCTTAATTCCATATCAAAAGATTGGAGTAATTGGTATGTTGCCGCTATCTATCAGTGGTCTGAAGAATTAGAAGCCTATCGCAATATGAGACCTAATAATCAACATGCCGCTAAAATAATTGGTCTATTAGAGGGTAAACAGCTAACTGACAGTGAGATAGACCAGATCCTTAAGGATCCTCAGCAAAAAGCTATCTTAAAAGAAAAGGTTGCTCTTGAACTGAGCCAACCTGCCAAGGAAGTCACAGATTTTGCTTTAGAACTAAACGATGTAAAGAAAATCGAACTATTAGCTACAGATGGTGCTGATAATAACTTAGGTGATTGGGCACAATGGGCTGATCTTAAAATTACTAAAGCTGATGGATCTGTTTATTACCTCTCTGATAACCCACCAGGAGTAAGAATTATCAGTTACGATGTTGCCTGGGGTCTTAAAGTGATCAATACTAATTCTGAAGGTAAACCTATTAATATTGCCGGGCAAAGCTATAAACATGGCTTTGCAGCTCATGCCCCTAGTAAGATAGTGCTTGAGCTAAGTGAAGATTATGTAAGACTTGAAGGTATTGCTGGTTTAGAAACTGGCCACAATGGTAATGGTTCTGTCAGTATGCATGTCCTTTTAGATAATGTGCCTAAGTTTAACACTTATCTCTCTAGAAACCATAAAGTTAAACCAATTATTGACCACTTGCAAAAACCTGAGCTGATTACGGAAATTAGCTTTACCGAATTACAACTTCCTGCTAACAAATATCATGTCTTCGATTTCTGGGAAGATTGTTATCTTGGTCTTCTAGAAGATAAAATAACGCTCTCACCAAGACCTTTTAGTGTAAATATCCTAGCAATCGTTGCCGATTTAGGCAGACCACAATTAATTTCCACTAATCGCCACATTTCTCAAGGTGCTGTTGATGTAAAAACCGTTATCTGGGATCAAGAACACTTAGTACTGTCTGGAACTAGTGAAGTGATCGCAGGTGATAACTATGAACTTCGTATCGCTGTTCCAAATAATTATAAATTGGTTAGGGCTAAAGCCGACGGCGTTTCTGTTTCTACTAGTGAAGAGCCTAGTTTAACAAGAATTAAATTAACATCAGCTAAAACAACACTAGTCAATTGGCAAATACAATTTGCTTCCAAATAACAAATGTCCTGGGAATCTACTTCCCAGGACATTTTATTAATCAACTATATGATTCTATCCCTATGGTCTAGCTACTAGATTTCTTTTTTCGTGTTAAAACTTATAGCTTAAACCAAGGGAAAAATCTTTTTTCGTGTCTTTGCTAGCAAAGATTTTAAATGGCCAACTGTCTTTGCGAAGATATTCTATCTTCCACTTAAAATCCCCATAACCTGTTTGGTTTTCACCGCTCCAGCCCTGATTTGTTAAGCTCTCCCAGCCTGAAACTAGTGTTAGCTGTGAGGTATCAGTATCTAGAAGAAGACTCAAACGGCTTGAGCTATGAGCATCAAAGACCCAATTTTGATCTTTTCTTAAACTACCATAACACATGCTTAAACTTAGACTTAAAAGGTTGTTTAGTGGTACTGAATAGTCTGCTAAGAAATACAGTCCAGGGGGAACAAAACCCATCTCACCCATTTCAATACCTGCACCAAAAGCCGCTGAGCCATAGGCAAAATCAGGAATAAGCCATTTAAGCCAAAGGTTGTTTAAACTGTTTCCCGTAAAATTGCCAAAATAGCCACCCTCATAAATTGCATTAGGCTTGGATTTATAGCGAAGTGTACCATAGGCACTAATCCCTTCTCGCATGTCATACAAAGACAGAAACGGATCAGTAGTAGCTAAAGCATTTTCTGAGGTAAGCTCAAAGGCTTTTCTAGAAAAACCTTCGGGAACCTTCATTAGCTTAAGCTGGGCTGTAACAGTTAAGAGTGCAGCATAAACATTATACATACCACCATAGGTCCCATTTAAGTTACCTGCATCACTTAACCTAAAAAGATCAAAATTATTTTTAACAAACCCTAATCCCGGGTAGAAATGAAAACCATCGAGATTATATACTAGAAGATATCTATCTGGCCACTGTCCCTTATCACTGTTTTTTACTGTCTCACCAAAGCCTGCAAAACGCAGGCTGTGCGTGTAGTTTTTTTTAGCGAAACTAAAACCTACACCTAAAAGAAAATTACTCTCACCATCGTTGAGATAGGCTGCATAACCTTCAGGTTTTAAGTCTGAAGCTAAAACACTAATTGATAGACTCAGTAGAATTAGTATTATGAAGGCTCTGTCTTTCATTTTTTCTGTCTTCCACCTTTCCTATCTGGATGTAAATGCAAGGAATGATAAATAGAGTTAGGAAAGTCGCTGTGATTAAGCCACCCATTACACTTACAGCCATAGGCACCTGAATATTTGTCGAACTTCCTAAACTAAGAGCCATTGGCAAAAGCCCTAAGATCGTTGTTAGAGCTGTCATAAGAATAGCTCTTAATCTATCTTTAGAACCTTTTAATACTGCTTCCCTTAGTTCTAAACCACTCTTTCTTAATTGGTTAATATAATCTACAAGTACAATACCGTTATTAACAACAATACCTGCAAGAATAATCATACCAATAAGTGCTGGTATAGATAGAGTCTGACTGTATAAGAAGATAAACACTAGAGCACCTATTAAAGCAAGTGGCATAGTTACCATAATAATAAGTGGTAGACGTAAGGCTTCAAACTGAGACGCCATAACCATATAAACAAGTGATAGAGCCAAAAGTGCAGCGTAGAATAGGTCTCTATAGGCACTTGCTCTGATCTTTTCTAGCCCACCTACTTCTGCAGATACACCTTGTGGTAGTTCTAGATCCTTTAGATAATGACGAATTTTCTTGTTGGCTTTCCCAGAAAGATCTGTAGCAGGAATCCCTGTTACTTCTATAACTCTTTCTCCACCCTCTTTTTGTAAAAACAAAGGTGCTGTGGTTTTTTCTACAGAGACTACATTTCCTAATCTAAGGCCAAGTGAAGGACCTTCACCAAGACTAATAGAGCCGGGGAAATACAGATCCTCTAAATCAGAGAGTGTCTTAACACTTTGATCGTGAGCTTTTATGACAATAGGTACTCTACTGCCACCTAAGCTTATTCTTCCCGCATTTTCACCGACAATAGCCTGCCTAACTGACATAGCAAGCTGTCCGGAGATCTGACCACCCATTAAGACTTTAGCTGTATCTATATCAAGGTTTAATAGAGGTTCTTGCTCAGAGTATGACCAGCTAACAGAGGCAAACTCTGGCCAGTTTTTAAGCTCTTGCATAATCTCTTTGGCAACACTTTCTACCTCTTCATCTTTACTACCTTTTACTTTAACAGTCACACTAGTCTCTAAACCTGCCTGAGCAAGAAGACTATCTACTGAGACTTTTGATTCTAATTCTGGATACTTCTTTGTAGCATCATCGATCACTGCCCGGATTTGGTCAGCTACTTTGTTTACATCTACTTGTTTAGCAAAAACATCTCGAGGATTTTCCAATAATACTAACATATTGGCCCGGTTATCTTTAGCCCCTGAAGCTATACTATCAATACTTAGTTCAGTGCTTTTGCCTGCTCTAGTATATACCTTTTCTACATGATCGATATTAGTTATCTCTGGCTCTATCTCCTTAATAACCTCAATAGTTTTGTCTGCAGGAGTTCCCGGAGGAAGCTCTAAAGAAACAGAGACTTGATTGATATTTTCTTCAGGTAACATCTCAAAGTTCATAAAAGGGATTAAAAGAAGACTCAATACAACTGCTCCTGCTGTGATCCAAAGCCATTTAGCAGGTTCTTCGAGTACTTTTTCTAGCCTTTTTCCGTAGCGATACTGAAAGCCGGTAAATCCTTTAGTTATATCCTTGTTCTCATGGAAATCTTTTTTGTCAAAAACAATAATTCTTGAGGCCAAAAGAGGTACGATAGTTAAAGCAACTATTAGTGAACTAGCTAGAGAAAATGACACTGTTAAGGCAAGCTCGCGGAAGATATGTCCTGCAAGTGTACTCATAAAGACAACAGGTAAAAAGACAACTAATGTTGTTAAGGTTGAAGCTGTAATTGCCATGCCAACCTCACTTGTTCCTTCGACTGCTGCCTCAATTTGCGAAGCTCCTTCTTGTCTTTTTCTGTAGATATTCTCTAAAACCACAATTGAATTATCCACAAGCATTCCTAGACCAAGGGCTAGGCCACCTAAACTGATAAGGTTGATGTTGACACCTGTAGCATACATAATGGTAAAGGTTACTATAACCGAAAAAGGAATCGCAATTGCTGTAACTATTGTTGTGCGCCAGTTTCTTAAAAAGAAGTAGAGTACAGCTACTGCTAAAATTGCCCCAAAAAGCCCATTTAGTGCTAAAGCTCTCAAGGCATCTTCAATATAATCACTTTGATCAAAAAGCTTTTCAATCTCTATATCACCTAAAGAGAGCTCTTCTATCTTCTTTCTTACTTCCCGTGATGTTCTTACAGTATTAGCATCAGCAGACTTAAAGATACTAACAACAATAGCAGGGGAACCATTAATGGTAGTGTATTGGCCACTTGATCTGTAAACCTCTTTAACATCGGCCACTTCACCAAGTTTAATTAGTT
>DUTE01000299.1 GCA_012842235.1 Bacillota bacterium | reverse complement strand
CTAGCAGAGGGTTATTAGCACAGTGGGGGGCTTTTAGTTACCAAATAGCAATTACTAAAAGCTTGTGCTGATTGCCCTCTTCTTTTGTTTTTTTACCTACTTATCATGCACATAAGAAGTTATACTAGCAAATGAAAGTATGGGATGAACTTGTAGATTGATACAAAAGAGAGAGTAGTAAGATAAGAAGGAGTAGATCAGTATAAAAGATAGAACCGAAAGGGACAAACAGTGAAAGTGGATCGATCATTTTTGTTGCCTTAAAGATATTAACTATACCAGGAAGATAGAAGATAATTGAATTAAAGGTTTTTAAAGAAGTGACAATTATAAAAGCAAAATACAGACAACAAAAGCCTAGAGATAACAGGCCATCTCTAGGCTTTTTAAATAGCTAATTTTAACAGAGTTCTTGGTTTTTACCCCAAATATATTCCCAAGCAGATCTTATCTGTTCACTAGTTTCTGAATTACTATATTCTAGGATAGTTTTGCCACTAGATAGAGCCTCTACAAGCTCTTTGTCATAGTTGATTTTGCCTGCAAAGTGGGCACCGATTTTTTTGCATGTTTCAATTATCGCTTCAGTTTGCTCAGAATTTAGATCATACTTATTTACAATTACAAAGATCGGCAAATTAAAATGCTTACATAACTCAGCTATTCTTAAAAGATCATGTTCTCCAGATAAGGTTGGTTCAGAAACTATTACTGCTGCATCAACACCTGTTAAAGAGGCAATAACAGGACAGCCAATTCCTGGGGAACCATCTATAAGAAGCAATTCGGAGTTATTTTTTATGGCAATATCTTTGGCTTTTTCTCTAACCTTAGAGACAAGTTTGCCACTAGTAGATTGAGCTATACCTAATTTACCTTGGATAAGCTGGCCAAAGCGCATCGAATAGGAAAATAACTCGCCAGCATGTTGGGTTTTTAAATTAATAGCTTCATTAGGACATATATCAACACAAAGCCCACAACCTTCACATAAAACAGGCATAATCTCAAAAACGTTGTCTTTTTCGGTTATAGCATCAAAACGACAGTTTTTAAGACACAGACCACATTTTGTGCAAAGGTCTTGATCGATCTTGGCTAGATATCCAGAATAGAAAGGCTCTTTTTCTATTTCGTCAGTTAGAGGAGAGAGAACTAAATGAAGATTTGCCGCATCTACATCACAGTCAGCTACAACGCAAGGCTGTGCTAGGTTAGAAAAAGCAGCTACCAAAGAGGTTTTACCTGTGCCGCCTTTGCCTGAAACTACAGCAATTTGTTTCATTTTCTCAACTCCTCTAGGATAGACTCAAGGATCATTCTAAATTGTTTTTCGTATTCTTGATCTACTTGTGTAATAAGTAGGCCTTGAGAATAAGCTTTAGCTAGTTCTTTACTAAATTTAATCTCTCCTAAGATTGGCACACCTTTAGACTCACAAAACTCTTTTAGAGGTGCCGAGCCAAGATCGGCTTTGTTAATAACTACACCAGTTTTTAAACCTAAGGCCTTGGCCATCTCTAAAGAGAGACTAAGGTCGTTTAAGCCAAGTGGGGTTGGTTCAGTGACTAAAACAAGATAATCTACCCCATTTACAGCACTGATAGTACTGCAAGATGTCCCAGGAGGAGCATCGATAATGGTAAGCTCAGAATGATTTTCACTATCTCTAAGTTGCTCGATTAGTGCAGAGCTTCTAGCTTCGCCAACATATAATTTTCCTTGCATAACCTGTATATGGTCTTTGGTGCCTTTGTCTATAGTACCAACTATTCGAGGCTTTTCTACTAAAGCCCCAGTAGGGCAGATTCTCTCACATGCTCCACAAGAGTGGCATAGTTCAGAAAGAATAAGGACTTTTTTGTTTAAGATTAAGATAGCACCAAAGCGGCAATGGCTTTTACATTTACCACAACTAATACACTTACTTTCATCGACAACCGGTGTTAAAACAGTGGCTTCAAGAGAAATATCCCATTTAGGGTTTAAAAAAAGATGGACATTAGGTGCCTCTACATCACAATCCAGTAAGGTTAGAGGCTTACCATAGACATAAGCTAGGTTAGTGGCAAAGGTGGTAGCTTCAGGCAAAGGTGGTACAGG
>DUTE01000298.1 GCA_012842235.1 Bacillota bacterium | reverse complement strand
TGTTCTTTACTAACTCTTAATATTACGAAATAAGTACTAAATCAAAGTGGCTAGACTATAATAACTGACCTAAAGACAGCACTTAGCTGGTGTAATTAGCCTAAAATGACTATTTTTATAGTTGTTACTGTCTTTAGGTCAGTTATTATAGTCTAGCCACTTTGATTTAGTACTTATTTCGTAATATTAGCATCTTAGCTTATTCTAACAGTCATTATTGTTCTTTACTAACTCTTAGTTCATTCTTGCTTATTTCCCTTCCTTTTTATTCCTTATTACACATCTTTAGAGATGATATGCACTTCCTTGGCCATTTCCCAATAAAATACATGAGACATTGTCTTCTCTCCTGTCTCTCCTACCTTTTAGTCTATTCTGATTTTCTTAGACTAACGACAATTTTTCACTCTCTAAAATTTTTCACTCCCTAAAAAGCAGGATTTCTACAGTGAATGGAAAATATTGTCTTTAAGGAGCATTCTCACATAAAACCATAAGATAAAGAAACAGAACATATACACTCTTAAACTCCACCTGCCAATTTTTAAAAGCACAGCTCCAAAGTATGAACTAAGGGGGATAAAAATGCGAGGAAAATCAAGGTATTTTGTTTTGTTACTGGCCATTTTGCTCTTGATCTCAGGGTGTAGTTTATTTGGCAAGAAAAACGGTAATGTCACTGTCGCATTGATTCTAAACGATGGTACACCACTAAGCGGAATTGACCTTACTCTAACAAATGGTAAAGATGTATTTAAGGGCAAAACCAATAGTAGTGGTAAAGCTTTGTATGAGCTACCTGCAGGCAATTATACTGTAGAAGGAGCACTACCTCTTTTTGATGGCACAAAAGTTGCAATATCTAAGAAGATCACTGTTAAATCCGGTGATAACCCAGAGGTTGTTCACAAAGTATCTAATTTAGGTAAAATTCTAGTCTCAGTAATTGATACAACTGAGGGAAATCCTGTTTCTGATGCCACACTTACTGTAAGTTATGACACTAATCAAAAAGAAGTCGATCTAGGCGATACTGGTAAAACTCAGCTTCTTGCAAAAATAGGGACCTATACTTTAACTGTCGGTAAAGGAAATGCTACCTCTGAGCCTTGTGAAGTAGTACTAGAGAGTAAAAAGCAAGAAGTCGAAATCAAGCTTGATGTAACTCCAACCTATGAAAAGACCGTAAGCCTAAAATTAGCAGACAATTCTCCTGTAACCGATGTTGAACTTACCTTAAAAAATGATAAAGAATCTGTAAAACGTACAACCAATAAAGATGGCAAAGCAATCTTTCTAGTTGAAGCAGGTACCTACACCTTAGAAGGTGCAATCGCTCTTATCGACGGCTCTACAGAAAAGATCTTTAAGGAGATCGAGATTGTCGCTGGCAATAACCCTGAACTTACTGAAACACTTAACACCATCGGTAAAGTTGAGGTAATTGTTATAGAACAAGGATCTGGTGAACCAGTTGCTGGTAGTAAACTTTTAGTTAGTTGGGCCACTGAACAAAAGGAACTTAGTCTAGATCCAACTGGTAAAACTCATTTTTACGCTAAAGAAGAGACCTATATTCTCAAGGCTGTAAAAGATGGGTTTGTCTCTGAAACTGTAACAGTTGTGTTAGAAAATAACAAACAAACCTCTACTCTAAAAATCGATCTAAGCAAAGTGCTTCTTTACGAAGCTAACTTCGATGAAACTGATCCTGCTGCAGTTGATTGGACACCTATCGCCGGTACTTGGACGATCTTAGATGGCAAAATGGTAAACTCAGATATCTACCACAATAACACTAGTATCTACCAAGAGCTTGAACAAGTTGGAGATGGTACATTTATCTATGAATATAAGTTCAAACCTATCGATAAAACCAAAGACTTTACACCTGCAGTAGGCATACACTTTATGGCAAGTGACGGTGAACAAGCATCTGCTAGAGGTACATCTTACCTAATATTCCAAGAAGCAGCAGTTTTACAGATCTATAGAGCTAAAGATGGCGTTTTAGGTGGGGCTATTGTCAAAGAACCTAATTTTGGTTGTGCTCTAGATGAAGACTTTATTACTCGTATCGAATACAACAATGTAACTGGTGTAATAAGTGTCTTTGTTAACGGTGAAAAAGCAGCTGAATGGACTGACCCAAGTCCTATCAAAGAAGGCAATTACCTCTCTTTGAGAACAAATTGCACTGCAGCAGAATACGACTATATTAAAGTTTGGTTCAAGGCAAATTAGTATAAGTAAAAAAACAAGGTTGTTGAGAATATTCTCAACAACCTTGTTTGCCTTTTCTAGTGAACCAATCAATAAACCCCTATAACCCTTTATAAATGGGTTTGTATTTATAATGAAGAGCAGCTTCAATAAGTTCCAATGCAAATACTCCTAAAATGTTTGCATCTTTTGAAAGCGCTCTTTACCGCAATAAGGCAAAACAAATCTCTCTAAATCCTCATTTGAAAGTCCCAAATTACATTCTCCAGGATTTGTAAAATTGTTTGTATCCACATTACAATTCCTATAATCACACTCAATACAACTATTGTACTGTTTTGCTTTTACGCATTTCACTACTGCACAATCGTCATAACAACCTTTGCAAATAATTTGCGAATAATCCCGTTCGTCTTCTGGTTTTGCCGAATGATAACACCTGCAATCTCCCTGTTGAAAAAGGAGATTACCTTTTTCTTTTATGTTGTTTTTCTCATTTAGCAAGCATAAATCACACCTGTTTCCACATTTGCCTAAAACAGCTTGAGATAAATCTTCAGGCTGGCGATTTGGCTTTTTCTTAATCTGCAACATGCGGATCAAGGCCTCAGAAAGACTCTCATCATAAACATCAATAAACATCCATTTGCCATCATGAAATGTTTTGCTGTTTTTATAGTAATCCGTTAGATACTGTGGAAATTCTGCTTGTCTTTCTTCAAATAGGGCACGTTCTTTTTTGCCATAAATGATTAATATGGTGAAATAGCCTTCACGAATATAAAACGTCACGAGAGTTTTGCCACTTCTTCTGAACTTTAATTCATTTT
>DUTE01000029.1 GCA_012842235.1 Bacillota bacterium | reverse complement strand
CTCTTGTCTTTATACCTACAAGAGGTTGTCAACAAAGATAATGGAGTTTGAAGGTATTGAAGTTGGTGTAGGGGAATTAGATATTAGTCTTTACCGTGACGATCTTACTGAGATGGACAAGCTCCCACATGTTGAATCGACTAATGTACCAGAGGATATTACGGGCAAGGATGTAGTCTTAGTAGATGATGTAATCTTTACAGGAAGAACAGCTCGTGCTGCAATGGATGCGTTGATGGATCTAGGTAGGCCTAGGACTATTCAACTTGCAGTTATGGTCGATAGAGGCCACCGTGAACTGCCAATACGTCCTGATTATGTTGGCAAGAATGTTCCTACATCAAAAGAAGAGATTGTCGCTGTAAAATTACAAGAAATAGATAACGAAGATGGTGTATTTATCTGTCTTAACGAGTAGGGTACCTTTAAAATCAGTCCCGTGAGGCTGAAAAGGTTTGAAAAAGCCTTTTTGCACACGCAGAAGGAGGATTATAATGACGAATAAAGTAGTCGGTGTAGAGGAACGTTTACCTTTATCACAAAACTTAGCCCTAAGTTTTCAGCATGTTTTTGCTATGTTTGGCGCAACAGTTTTAGTGCCTTTTTTGACTGGACTTGATCCATCAATTGCATTATTTTCATCAGGAATTGGAACGTTGGTATTTATTTTGTGTACCAAAGGTAAAGTGCCTGCGTATCTCGGTTCATCTTTTGCATTTATCTCTCCGATTATTGCTATTAGTGCAAAATGGGGAGTTCCGTATGCTTTAGGTGGTGCCGTGGCCGTAGGCCTTTTGTATGTACTTGTTGCTGGGATAATTGCTCTATTAGGTACTGAGTGGTTAAGTAAATTATTACCACCAGTAGTTATCGGTTCAGTTATTATTGTTATTGGTTTACATCTTGCTCCTACAGCAGTAGATATGGCATTTTATAAAAATGTTGAGATTCCACTTCCGTCTAGTCTAGAAGAAACTGCTGATATTATTAATTCTTCAGAAGCCACTATTGATGTGGAAAATGGTGTAATATCTCTTAAGCAGTATGATTCAAAATATGCAGCAGTAGCACTTTTTACCTTAGCAGTAACTGTTCTTGTATGGGTGTTTGCTAAGGGGTTTGTTGCAGTCATTCCTATTTTAATAGGAATAATTGCAGGTTACTTATTTGCTTTTACACAAGGTTTAGTAGATTTAACTACTGTAGCAAATGCACCTTGGTTCAAAATACCAGAGTTTACATTACCTAAATTTGGTGTAGGTCCTATTGTTACTATGCTTCCAGTGGCACTTGTTACTATTGCTGAGCATCTTGGAGATATTCTTGTAGCAGGGACTATAGTTGGTAAAGATTTTTATCGAGATCCTGGCTTACACAGAACTCTACTTGGCGATGGCATGGCTACTGCAGTAGCAGGTCTGTTTGGTGGACCACCGAATACTACTTATGGAGAGAATGTTGGTGTCTTGGCTATTACTAAGGTTTTTAGTATATATGTAATTATCGGAGCTGCCATATTGGCTATAATCTTAGGTTTTGTCGGCAAGTTAGGAGCACTCTTACAGACAATCCCCACTCCTGTTATGGGTGGGATTTCGATGGTTCTTTTTGGTATTATTGCTTCTTCTGGTATAAGAACCTTAGTTGAGAGTGGCATAGATTTTTCACACCAAAGAAACCTTATTATTTCTTCAGTTATTCTAGTAATGGGTATTG